>JBHLQA010000419.1:0-3438 GCA_048885285.1 Candidatus Odinarchaeota archaeon | reverse complement strand
AATAGGTCCACCCCTCTTGATTTCAAGACACCGTATTTGCACCTTAACACCCTGTCCAGTTTTTGGGGACCATTATATTGTGGAAGGATATTGAAAAAGTCAGGAAAGAAATTTCTCCAGAAATTGATATCATTCTGTTTTCAGGAGACTTAGTTAAGATTGGGGACAAAAAAGAAGATTTTGAGAAAGTAAAAAACGTATTCATTAATCCTCTACTTAGTAAAACTGATGTAGATAATAATCATATTTTTTACGCTCCTGGGAATCATGATATTCAAAAAAGCAAAGTAGTTGAATTCATTGAGAATGGTTTAATCAATACGCTGGTAGACAGAGACAAAGTCAACTATTTTCTAGACGATTTGGAGAATCCTACAAATAAATGTTGTATTGAAAGATTAAATAATTTCAATGAATTTAAGAGATCACTTGAATCCGAATTTCAAATTACATCAAATAATCTTTATTCTACACACATAGTCCAAAAAGAAAGTTTTAAAATAGGAATAGCCACTTTGAATTCCAGTTGGCGAGCCACAGGGATCGGTAACAGGCACGACTACGGAAAATTACTGGTAGGAGAAAGGCAAGTTGATCAAGCACTAAAAGATATTAATTCTTGTGATATTAAAATTGCTATGTTTCACCATCCTTATGAGTGGCTGAATCCAGATTTTGATGCAATTGATGTCAGCAGAAGATTGTTTTCCGAATTTGATTTACTATTTTTGGGCCATATGCATGATTCTGATTTAGAAATCGTGGAAAATCTTAGTAATAAACTCATAATAAGCCACTGTGGATGTTTGTATCAGCATCGAACATACTATAATGGTTACTCTATTATTAATTATGATACATCGACTAACAAGGTAGAATTAAACTTAAGGACATATTTTGATAACCGGCGGGCATTTGACAAAGCGGTAAATAAAGTAGAAGACGGAAAAAGAGTATTTCAACTTAATAAAACTTCAGACGAGGGAAATGGAACAAAAAATAATAAATTAACTTTAGCAATAGCAAATACGCTCTCCCCAGCAATAATAGAATATTCAAATCAAATGTTATTTTCTTTTACTAAGGATTCTATAGCTCCCAAAGACTTAAAAGAAATATTTGTTGCACCTCCCCTAAAGGCAAACGCAGAATATAAACATTTGGCTCAGGAAACGGGCAAGGAACTAGATATGAACATTCCAGATAGGAAAAAGAAAATAAAAATATTAATTGAAGAAGTAATTAGAAGTAATGAGAACTTTATAATAATCGGGAAAAAGGAATCAGGGAAAACAACACTGTTGAATTATATATGCAGAAGTACTTTAGAATTAGAAGATACGAACATAATGAGGATTCCTTTTTATATTGATTGTTCAAAACTTCCTCATGGGAAAGACGTGGACGTGATCGAAAAAGCTATAAAAAAATTCATTAATGAAATAGATTATAACCTTTCTGCTCCAGACGACCTGAAGACTTTACTCCGCCAGGGAAAAGCGTTAATTCTATTTGATGATTTTATATTTGATAATAAGAAAATGTTCAAAAGGATCAAAGCCTTCATAACAGAATATCCTAAAAATAGATTCATTTTTACTGCAGCTGAAGACATGCACTTTACATTAGATGTTGATTCGCTTACTCATAAAACCAAAGAAGAAAATTTGGGGGTAGAATGTAGAAAAGTTTTCATACATTCCTACAGTAGAAATAATACAAGAAAGTTAATCGAGAAATGGTTCTATGATACACCTGCAAATATTGAGGATATTTTAGATAAGATCATGCAAAATACTTCGAAAATCAATGTACCACGAACTCCTGGGGTAATCTCCCTTCTTCTTTGGATATTCGAGAAGCAAGAAAATTATGTTCCAATAAATAGGGCTTCATTAGTAGAAAAGGTTATCGGATTTTTACTCGAAAAGGCTAACATTGATGAAAGTAGATATCGAAGTTTCGATTATAAAGACAAGGAGCATTACTTATCGTATATAGCTTATGGAATGGTGGAGAAAAATGAATATTATTTTACAAGAAATGATATAGAAAGAAAAACAATCTATTATTTTGATCAAGTAAGAACTTTACCAGAACCGATGCCAGTATCTAAATTTATTGATTATTTTATAGAAAAAGGGATATTTATTGAAATAGATAATATCATAACTTTTAAATTTAAAAGCTATTGTGAATATTTCATTGCTAGAAGGATGATCAATGATGAAGATTTTTATAATAAAATCATAAGCAACGATAATTATTTATCATTTATAAATGAAATAGATTACCTAACTGGCTTACAAAGAAATAACAAAAACTTACTTAAGTTGTTGATTAAAAGGTTAGAAGAAGCATTTCGGGAGCTAAACTTGGCAGTATCTCCAAAGGATTTTGAGAAAATAAGAATCACGAAAAGCGTATTAAAAGATAGAGATACACCGGAAGTGATAAATAGTTTAAGGAAAGCTGAAAAAAAGGAAGAAGAAAGAGATGAAATCTTGGAAGATTTGTATCCGGAAATGCCTGAAGATGCCCAGTCCATTAAACGAAAACAATATTTAAAGCCTCAAAATATATTCGTTACAAATTTAACTCTTACCTCAAGAGTTGTGAGGAATTGTGACCAACTCGAAGATTCTGAATTAACTAAAAATGTTCTTGAAACATGTGTAAATTACTGGTCAACATTAATGACATTTTTCATGTATTTAATTCAGAAGAAAATAGATGAAGGAGATGAACTCAACGAAGAAATATCCGACGAAGCAATATACTTTTTTAAGATAGTTACTCCTATTATATTTCAATTTATTATCCATGAAAATTTGGGTTCTGAAAAATTGGAACGTTATTTAGAACTCGAAACTGAAAATAAGCAAGATGAACTCGTAAATAGGTTATTATTCACTTTTTTGTATAGCGACTTAAAATTGCCGAATTATTTAAAAAAAATAAAGGACTTTGTTAAAAGGGCGCGTAAAAATAAATATGTTCTAGAAGTTATCTTTTTTAAATTATTTATGTACTTTTTACTAAGAAAGCTAGACAGCTCGGAGAGAAGAGAGATAGAAAATCTAATTGCTGAATTACAGTTAAAAATCACCGGAACCGGTAAAAGAAAAAAAGGATTGGTAATAAGCCGGTTAAGGAAAAAAGCTTCTAAAAAAGGCAAGTTAGAATATGATGAATTATAAAAATATATCTCTTTCAACAGTATGACGATATGAAGAAGAGAATGACGTATTATAAATTCATTGGGAAATGAATAATTATGACAATGAACCGGGTCAAAAACAATTAAAAGACTCCTCCACTTTTAATGCCTTAGAAGGTTTGGTTCTTTAAAGATAGGTCAACACTTTGGCAAATTCTGCATAGTCAATAAGTTTAGAGTGTTCATGCAACAACATTTCCTTCCGATTACCAAACAAG
>JBHLQA010000418.1:0-3438 GCA_048885285.1 Candidatus Odinarchaeota archaeon | reverse complement strand
AATTCTAGAGAAGAAGCTTTAATACACATAAAAATAATTATTTCTAGATTAAAGTAATGAAAATATTCTTTTACAACTAAGATAAAGATATTCTCATTCACACACTTAATTAGAAATAATTGGATTTTACTTTTTTTATTACTAAGGATAAAATAAAATAATTAAAAATAACTTTTAACTCATCATTATTTCATAAATTTACCAGATTCATTAATAAGATGAATTTAAAATTAGGTTACATAGAGAATTATACGGATTTTATTTGAATCAATTGAATTTATAATAAAAATTTTAACTCACTATGACAAAAAAAAGAGATATGAAAGAGGAAAAGGATAAGTTAAATCAAGCTTATAATAAAGAACATTCAATGCCGATAGATTCCTATGTACGATTATACACACAAGTTGTAAGAGAAGTTAGTGAGAATTTAAAACAAAAAACTAATTTACTAAAAATTTATGTTTCTGAGGAAAAAGGAACAGATACAATTTCAAGTGATAAGAACATCCATCATTATTTCAAAAAATTACAAAATTCTTCTAAAATTTAGTAATAAATAAAATCTTAATTACTTTGTATTTTTTGTCTTTTTCTTAAACATACTTTAATGCATTTTCCACATACATCAGTTTCTAACCCTAAAGATAATATATATTTTCGACATGAATTACGATAATCAGATAATTTTTCTTTATTTTTGAGAATTGAACAAACATCCAAGCAAGCTGTACAATTACCACATTTACTTATCTGTTTTTGATTTTGAATTAGTGGAATATTTATTAGAATAGATGCAAAACGTAATGCTGGACCATGTTTTTCCGTAATTATTAATTCATTTTTACCTCTCCAACCAATACCTGCGTGTTCGGCTACAATTCTATGTGATATTGTATGTGGATAATAATCTCTTACATTCTTAATTTGTTCATCTGGAATACCTGTTATAGGTTGAATAAAAATACCATTATAATTTTCTGCTATTTTTTTCCCAACTTTAATTAAAAGATTATTAATATTTTCATATTCTTGAGCATATATATTCCATTTATTTTTATCCATAATTCCATCAGAATTCTTTAAATTTATGAATTCAATTATTTCAGGTTTATAACAAATTCCTATAGATATAATAGACCCTGTTTGATTAAATTCGTTGATTTGACTATTTAATAATTGATTCAATTTTTCCTTTTGGATAGGCATTAATTCACTATATACATTTGAGAACTTAGCAATACCAAAATAACCTTCATAGTCTATTTGTTTTAAAAAATTATCAAAATAGCCAAAAATTTCATTCATATTAGATTCTGCAATAGTATTCATTTCTCCATCTTCTATTATTCTTCTCATTTGTTTAACTCCTATAAGTTAAATTTAAAAAATAATCTTTTATATATTCATATTACTAAAGAAATGATTACTCATAAACTCTCAAATGATAAGAATGTCCATCATTATTTCTATAAATTATATAATTCTTCTAAAATCTGAATTTAATGATTTTATTGATTTTATACCATTAATTAAAATAAAAGTATAAATAAAAAATTAGGCTCCATTCATAATTTTCAGTTTTGGAGTATAATAGTCTCCAATTGCATAATTGTTGAAATTAATACTATAATGGTTACGCCAGTGTGTTTTAACATCAGCTATTAATGCTTCAACTTCATTTTCTTCAACTTTTCCTTCAGCACAAATTGTAGTACCCATAGGTGTTGCGGTGATCTCTCCATCCTTTACAACGATTTGACCATCCTTTATAGTATACGCGGCAAGAGAGAAGGCTTTTTCAATATCGTTTCCCGTTAACTTGTTAGGATTAAGTTTATATATTGCCATATCGCCTATAGCTCCAGTTCCTAAATGCCCTCGATCGGGCATGCCTAAACATTTTGCAGTTCCTGCTCTAGTCATTATACAGATTTCATTTAATGATAACTCTCGATCGATATCTTTTAATTCTGTTTTCTCTGGTGCCCTTTTAGAACATTGATTGAGAAGAATATCATCCCTGGATTTTTTATCCATCAACCAACGAATAACTTGCGGATAACAAGTAAATGGTCCTCCATTTGGATGATCTGTCGTGAGATAAATTTGCCATGGACTTTTTACTAAAAGAGCAAGCTCCAAACCAATTGCCCATTGGATTGCATTCACAGCAATTTTTGGGGTAAAGTGATAAGGTACGATACCTGATCCTGATTCTCCTTCTACTTGCCCATTGATCCATTTAATTCCAGGTTTTGCGCCCCATGCGGAAGTACCACCAATATGATGGAGTGCAAACTCCCAGGGACCATCTGCGGTCATTGTAGTTGTTGCTGCTTTTCCAAAAATTACTTGTCCCATATCTACAGTTAAATGATCATGTGAGTTTAAATATTCAGCAATATCTGCAGCACCAGATTCGAAATCTCCCCAACTAGATCCCCCATAAGCATTAAATTGACAATGTGTTAAGTGGAAAGCTGACTTTCGTCCATCTTTTGGTTTAATTTTCTCAACTGCTTTAAAAGTGTCAAGTGTATGTTCTTTATTACCAGGATGTCCTAAATTGTTAGCATGTACGTGAATAGTGTGTGGTAATTTGAGAATTTCATTAACTTTTGCTAAGCCTTCTAATAATTCTCTGGGGGTTACTTCAAAATGAAAGACAGTAGAATCTAGACTTTCTACATTTTTTCCCCAAGCCCAGTTCTCGACACCTCCCGGATTTACTATTTTTACAGCATATCCTTTAGTTACTTTTAAAATCCAAGCGATATAAGCAGCTAACTTTTCATAATCTTTCTTTTTAATATATTCCATTACGAACCAATTATTTCCGAATAAAGGAAAAGCTGCTTTATCAATAATTGGTGTATCGAGAAATTCTTCATGAGTATGACGTGCTTTAAGTAGTGGCATGGCGGGTTCAACAACAGTAGTATATCCAAGTCTCGCATATCTATATCCGGTTGCCCAAGTTGAGGGAACTGACCACCCAGTACCGCTTCGAGTTACTTTAGTTCTTTTTTCATTAAATCCGTCAAGTTTATCGTCTGGTCGAAATGAGCGACCTGCATTTACTTTAGTACCTGCGATATGCGCATGAATATCTACTCCTCCAGGCATAATTACCATTCCAGAGGCATCTATTACTTTCGCGTCTCCATTAACCTTTTCTACAATAATCCCATCTCTAATATGAATTTCTTTTTTTTCTCCATCGATGTTATTCAATGGGTCATAAACTAAGCCATTTTTAATTATTAAATCCTTCATTGTAATATTCCTAAGTAGTATCTATGAATAAAATTCTAAATTACAATTATTAATATTTAGAATAATTCCAATATGTTAAAGAATCTATTGTTTTTATAAAGATTTATTATAAATTTTAATCTATTATTGAAATGCTTTTTATAAGAAATCTCCTACTTT
>JBHLQA010000417.1:0-3439 GCA_048885285.1 Candidatus Odinarchaeota archaeon | reverse complement strand
TATGAAAAAAAAAAAAGAAATTTTTCTTGAATAAGTAATTTTTAAATACCCTTAGAAAAGCTCAACGGATGTTTGATTTTTTTCAATTCTATTTATAATTAATTACATTCTCTTTTTTTATTAAAATTTCTAGCCTCAAAACCATAAAAAATTAATATATTATTAAGATTCGTAAAATTCGTAAAAATATGCTCTGTAATAAAGTCTTTAAAGTAAGAATACTTCTTTGGTTTAATAAATAAACGATAAGATACTGAAATGGGTAACATTTTGACAGATTTAGGAATTGTCGGGATTACAAGCTTTTATGTTCTCTTGACAATTTTTATTCCCCTAATATTATATAAGAAAGAAACAATATCTAAATTTACTGCTAGAAAAACCATTCATTTATTTGCTGGATTAGCAATATTAAGCTCGCCATTCTATTTTTGGCCATTTTGGCCTACTATTATAGCAGGTACACTAACGATTTTTGTATATTTAAGTTCAAAAGAATCAAAAGTGAAGCAGTTCAAAGATTTATATGAGGCAATATCTGAGGAACAAGAAGAGGGTTTAAAAAGAGCTTTTCTTCAAGGTCCATTTTTTTATTGTCTATCAATTACATTTTTAGTTTTCATTTTTGGAATATTCGCTCCTGATCAATTCTATTTTCCAATCGCAGGAGTTTTATTGATGATTTTTGCAGATACTCTGGCTTCAATTATAGGAAAACGTTGGGGAAAGATTAGTGTAAGTCTCTTTTGGACTAATTCAAAAAGAACGCTTGAAGGATCTCTCACATTCTTTATAACAGCATTGATTTTATGTTATCTATCGTTTTACTTATTTGGCACTCTTATTCCAACCTTTCAAGAAGCATTAGATATCCCTTCCGTCTTGTTCTATTCTCTAATTACTAGCGCTGTTGCAACTGTTATCGAATTGGTTTCTCCAAGCACTTATGACGATTTAACGGTTCCGATTGGAAGTACAATAATCATATATCTTTTAACATTCCTCTAATTAAATTAAATTTATTGATTTATCTTAAAAAAATATAAAAAAAATAAGATCTTCTATTATGGAAAATATAGAAAAGACCTTTGATGTAATAGTAATCGGAGCTGGTACGGGGGGTACTACAGCAGCAAGATTTACAGCTAAAAATGGTTTAAATGTATGTTTAATAGATAGAAAGAAAAAAGAAGAAATAGGGAATAAAATATGTGGTGATGCCGTAGGGAATGAGATCTTTGACATTCTAAAAATAAACCATCCTAAAGATGAAGAACTTTCCTGTCATATAACAGGAGCAAAATTATATTCCCCTGATCTTAAAAAATGTATAACCCTTTTAGATCCAAAACAAGCTGGTTATATTGTAAATAGACTAGAATTTGGACAGAGATTATTAAATGAAGCTCTTGATGCTGGTGTAAAGCAATTTTTGGATAAAACTATGGCGTTAGATTTATTGTATTCCAATGGGACGGTAAATGGCGTTCAAGTTAAATTAGCAAATGGTGAAAAAGTTAACCTTAATGCTAAAATTGTCATTGATGCTAGTGGTTTTTATACTCCTTTAAGAAAAAAAGTAAGAAGTACCTTAATTGAGAAAAATATTCAAAAGGAAGATAGTATTTTATGTTATCGTGAAATAGTGAAATTTTCACCATTAGATCTAAATGTACAAGATCCTGAATATATTACAATAATTCTTGATCAAAAGAAAGCACCAGGGGGATATATCTGGTATTTTCCTAAAAATCAATCATCAGTCAACATAGGAATTGGAACTTTTATGGATTATAGAGGTAAAGTTAAAGATCTCTACAAAACCAATGTATATAACCAATTCATCAAAACATCAAAAGTTGAGATTATTTCTTCGGGGGGTGGTGTAGTTCCAGTGAGAAGACCATTATGGTCATGTGCAGACAATGGATTTATGCTAATAGGAGATGCTGCTTGCCAAGTTAATCCCCTTCATGGTGGTGGAATTGATCCATCCATGCGAGCGGGATATTATGCAGCTAATTCAGCACTTCAAGCTCTAGAAAATAATAATTATTCCATTAATCAATTATGGGATTATAATTATAAAGTAATGACAAGTTTTGGAGCAGAATTTGCTTCTTTAGATTTATTAAGAATTGTTCTTCAATCACTTTCGAACGAAGCTCTCAATTTTGGATTAGGACGTGAGTTACTAAGTGGAGAAGAAATTTTAGAAATTTCCTCTAAAGGTGGATTAAATTTGTCTTTAATCGATATGGCAGTTAAAGCTTTTAAGGGAATTTCAAATCCAAATTTGCTATTAGATTTAAATTATCTTAGAATAAGAATGAATGAAATATCTAAACTTTATAAAAACTTCCCAAGAAATTTAAATCAATTTTCCAATTGGAAAGAAAAAGCCATTGGAATTTATGATAAAATTAAAAAATTGATTGTAAGTTCAAAAAAAATTAAATAAACCAAAAAATGTGAAATTTATGGTTGATATATTAATTGATGGATGTATTGAAAGAAATACTTATGAATATTTAATAAAAAAAATTAATAATGATGGTTCTTTGCATTTTTCCTTGATAGATCCCGATCCACTAAGGCAGGGTCCAAGTAAAGCTGCAAAAATGGCTAAATATGCTGAAGATGCTGGGACTGATGCTATTTTAATTGGAGGAAGTACTGTTTTTGATCAAAGTTTTGTTGATAAAACAATTCAAGCAATAAAAAACAAAACTGAAGTACCTATTATTATTTTTCCTGGAGGGATTAGTAATGTTTCTCAATATGCAGATGCTATTTTCTTTATGTCTTTATTGAATTCATCAGATCCTTATTCTATAGTGGGACAACAAGCGCTTGCTTCTTATACGATTAGATCATTTAACCTAGAATATATTTCAATGGCATACTTAATAATAGAACCTGGAGGAAGTGCGGGATGGATTGGAAATGCGAAATTATTACCAAAAAATAAACCTAAATTAACAGCAGCTTATGCTTTAGCAGCAGAAATGTTTGGTTTTAAAATTGTTTATTTAGAGGCTGGTTCTGGAAGTGAAAAAATTCCATTAGATCATATAAAAACTTGTAAATCCATTTTAAATATTCCAATAATTACTGGAGGAGGCGTTGATAATAAAGAAGATGCTAAAAATTTTGTGGAAGCGGGAGCAGATATTATTGTAATGGGAACTTTCATTGAAAATCACATCCTCAAAGATAATGGTAACTCTTTAAAAGAAATAATTGACGAAATTAAAAATACAGGTAAAACTCAGAGTAAAAAATTTAATCTTAAATAAGCTGTGAATTTTAATGAATTTTAAAGATGCTATTGGGATTCTTCGACCAATTAATGATATAATGGGAAGCTTAACAGTCATAATTGGAGTTTTGGTGACCAGACAAGGAATTGGATATGAAACAATTCTTATTAATATTA
>JBHLQA010000416.1:0-3455 GCA_048885285.1 Candidatus Odinarchaeota archaeon | reverse complement strand
GACTAACCTGAAATTTATTATTAACATTTAAAGCTAAATCAAGGGCATTTGCCCATAAATTACATATAATATGATTATCTTTTTCTAAATTTCTAAAGAAAACAAATGAATCCCCTTCAAATTCTATTGCGGAACTTATTAATTTATAAGGATTTTCATTAATATCTTCTGCTAAAAACGATGAAATTAATCTTCTATCAGATGTAATTACAGGATTTATTTGGTTAAATCCTATAAAAGAAATATCAATATCAAAATTTTGATTTTCATTCAAAAATTTAATTAATTCTTGATTATTTCCATCATAGTTATACGAGTTTGCATGAGCTATATGAAAAATTTGCTCTCTCTTAAGACTTGAATCAATAGTTTGATTAGCTTTTATATTTAATGATTTAATCTTATCTAAGATTTTAAAAAGATTGCTCTTACCAATTTCATTTTCATAACCTTCGATGTGAGCATGGGTTGAATGTGGCAATCCCAGTTTTTCTACACATTTTACAATATTTTCATATACATCTAAAGCAGAAAAATTATATAATCTACCTGTTTGTGAGAGATCTTCTCTTAATTCTTTAAAATTCCAATTTTCGTTTTCAAATGGATTATAGATTTTAACTCCAAATCCATAAGTCTTTGATAATAGATCAGAAAGAAAAATTGCCATATCATCAATTTTTCCCCGCTGATATTCTAATTCTAATGGCCAAAAATTACTAACATTCAGAAGCATAGCTTTATCGAGTATAGGTAAATTTTTAAAATCGAAGATTGTTTGTTTTGCTAAAGATGGAAAGACATTGGCTTCAAGGATAAAAGTATATCCATTTGAAACATAATTTCTGGCAATATTTTTTAATGATAATCGTTCCCAAATCTCTTTAAATTTATTAATATTTGCCCCTAATAATCTTGCCCAATTGACTTGTTGAGATGCTATATGTGTATGGATATCAATTGCAGAAGGTATTACTGTTTTTCCTTTTGCATTGATCTCCTTAACATCTTTTTCACTGCTAAAATCATCTACGATTTTACCTGATTCTATTAAAATATCCTTAATTTCGCCATTAATTTTGTTGATAGGATCGAACAATAAACCATTTTTAATAATTAATTTATTCATTTTTAAAGAACCTATTCTTTATTTCTCTCTAATTGAATTTAGTAAATCTTGTAGATCTAAAATTGGGTTTTGAGAGACTTCAATATTTACTTTAAGATTTTTATAAATTAACTCATTATTCTCAATACCGGTAATTTGATTAGCCCAAATTGATACAGGCATAAGAATAATACCTAATGGAACATTATCATCTTGTTTTGCTTTTATGATAACACTTCCAAATTTACTAGTTATTTTTAAATTTAATTTTGGTGTAATTTTCAAATTTTTATAGTCTTCCGGATTAAGAAATCCAATTGCTAATTTTTCTTTAATCGTATTATCATTACTTTCAAAATATTCTTTTGCTTGATCAAAGTCTATCATTCTAATCGTATTCATTAACATTTCCATAATTTCATCCCTGTTTCAACTTCATAATAATTTTTTTAAATATTTTCTCATCTGAAAGAATATTTTCTGGAGGATTTATAATTTTTTCAAGATTAAGAGGAACATGGTCTAATCGATAGGCTAGTCCATCGGATTCAATTCCAGTTAAGGTTGAAGGTATTATTACATCTGCTATATGAAATGTTGCATTTTTAGTATTATCAATAAGAATCAAAGGTTTCGATGCTAATTTTTTACTTAATTGTTTGGGAAAATGTGAAATTGGATCAGTACCTACTATTATTGAACAATCAAAATCTTCCTTTTCTATTTTTGAAATAATTGTATCTGAAGTTTCTGTTAATTTTTGATTTGAAAATTGTAAACTATGATTTATTCCATAGTTCGATAAAGCAACATGATCAAAACCCAACATATTATAATGACCTCCTAATATAATCGCAGAAATACGACCTTTTTCATGTTTAACATTAATTAATTGAATCAATTCAAGTAGTTCCTTAATAACATTATTACCGTTTTGAGCATTTAAAATTCCTTGCCCAATAAAGATAATTCCGTTCTCTGTACCAGTCAAATGGAGTAATAATCTCTTCAGATCGTTCTTGTCTATACCTGCTACACCTCCATCTGGAATACTATCAACTTTACAGCATTCATCTTTTAAAACACGAATTAAATCGATATCTTTAGCGGGTTTAATTTGAAGTGCTATATCACGTACCCCCATAACATTAAAAGAAGCAGTTTTAACGGGATCTATTATAATTAATGTTTTGATTTCTCGTCCTGTCATTCGAAATTTACCACGAGAAAAAAGCACTTTATTCAATAGACGAGGAATTGATTCAGCAGCATTTGCACCCCATAAAATTAACAAATCTGCTTTATTAATTGCTTCTCCAATAGTAGTTAAAGTAAGACCCGTTTCTTTAGAAGTATTCAAAACCTTTCCTTGGCATATTGTTGAGTTAGAGTCAATAAAACCATTAATGAGAGATGCTAATTCAATTCCTTTTAATTGAGCTTCGCAACTTACTGTTGAAAAACCATATAAAAGAGGTTTAGTAGAATTTTTAATAATTTTAAATACTTTTTCAAAAGCTTCTTCCAAGGTTGTTTTGCTTAATTCTCCATTTTTTTTTATATAGGGATCGAAAATTCTATTTTTTGCTAATACATGAGCAAATCTTTCTTTTCCTTTCAAACAAGCCCCTATAACTTCATCTATAAATAAACCATCAGTATTAATAATGATATCATCACATAAAAGAGAGCATCCTGAACAAGTAACACGTTTATTTACCATTACATATTTCACTTATTTAATTGAGAATTTTATTTTAATTTTTCAATTAGACATAATCAATCTTTATAGCTTCTCGAGGGCAATAGGTTTCACAAACTCGACATTCTCTTTCCCTTCCTTCTGCCTCTATTCTTCTACAATGCTTTATAGCCAACAATTCACATTTTCCACCTTTAATTTGAAATAATTGATGTTTTTCAGGCGGATAATCCGGTGCTTTCCCACTTAAAGTTGGAGGACAATATCTAGCATTGACAGGACAAACCGTTACGCAAATACCACACCCATCACACAATTCTTCATCAACATCAATTCGAAGCTCTTTTTCCTTTCCTTCTTCAGCACCTAATAATTCCTTTAGGTTATCATATTCTTTTTTATATTTTGGTTCTAAGAGTGGAGTACAATCATCAACTTTCACTTTACCTTGTAACAAATCCAGCGCAAAGGCCATGCAAGTAGGCTTTCCACACTTTTTACAATTAGTTTTGGGTAAAAATTTATATAATTCCATAAAGTTACTTACAGGAATTTAAAAACACCTTCATAGTTTAATTTTAAAACGTCTTCCAGTAAGGAATAATATTTTGAAATTTATTAATTTCTTTAGTTTATTTAATATAA
>JBHLQA010000415.1:0-3464 GCA_048885285.1 Candidatus Odinarchaeota archaeon | reverse complement strand
AGTTTTTAACTTCTTTTAATTTCATTACGAGATAAGCATACAATGGAGTGAGGGTATCTGTTAAGTTATAAGTACTGATAGGTTCTAGTTGTTTTTTGTCGCCCTTTTTTCCTCTTCCTTTAAAAAGCTTATAATATTCCGAGTATTTTCCTTTCTCAGTGTTCTCTCTCTTTAAACCAACTTTTAAATTTAGATCTTCTTCTAATGCCTGTAAACTGTTAAAATAATCTTGTAAATCTATAATGTTTGAGGGTAAAGTAATATCTAGCGAAAATTCATCAATAATTGTATTTAATATTTTTATATCGAAATCTTTGTTAAACACCAGTAACTTATCAATATTGCCCAGATAAGGTTTGACTAAATCTAATAATTTTGGGACATCAACTTTTTTTCTCATCATGTTAATTGCTTGGAAAAGATCAACAGAAAAATTATGGTTTATAATATTTTCTAAATTTAGAATGGAAATGCCTATAATGTTCACGAACCCTTCGTAAGCTTTAGGTAAATAATCCGTTGTTTCAATATCTAAAGAAACTATCTTTTTTTCGAGGAATTCTGATTCTAAGGTATTTAGATTTTCAATAATAAAAGACATCAATGAATGAGCTATGGAATTTATATCCTCTATCCATGGTTTTTGCCATAATTTCTCAGGAGGATATTCATAATAAGCAGAGGTTCCGTCAAATATCGATTGAATTGTTGACTTAACATACTTAAAAGATGCTTTTCGGGTAATAAAATTCATTGGAGTGCCTTTAGTATCCCATTTAATTTCTAGCTTTTTATTACTATCCTCTAATTTACTCTTTCTTTTTTTTCTGGTAAGGGACTCTTTTGATTCTCTATTTTTTATATCCATTCTATCTTTCTTTTTCTGGGATTTCTTATTTGGGTGGGTAATTAATTGTAACCCATCAAAATCACTTATTTTCCATTTTATATTTCCGCACATAGTAAGTACAAATCTCTGTTCATTGTTGGTTGCTTTAACCCAAACTGCTCTTCCACTTCCAACTTTATTTTGTATTTTATTCCATAGTTTTTCGCCAACAAGACTGCTCAAAGTCCCTAAAAATACTCCTGGCTTTAATTGTAACATCCATTTTGTAAGTTCTCCCCTTAAACTGGTAGGGACCCCCTCGGTTATGAATATCATCAATCTTGGCAAATATCGAATAGCACCTCATTTTTTTGGGTCATCATTAAAATTTACGCCACCATCTTGAAAACCCTCATCGGGGTCCCATAAATATCCTGGAAGAGCGTCATCGGAATCATAATCCTTCAAAATCAATTTAGAGGTGTCCAATAGACTTTTTTCCGAAGAATTTAGATATTCTTTAATATCTAAAACAGTCTTTATATCATCGACTACTTGCTTAAGCAATTGACTCTTGTGAAATTGTTCTCTACAAGCAATTCGTACCCTACGCGAGATTTCTTTTGCGCCTTCCTTTACAATATCAAAAGCAAGGGGCACTGTTATCTCAGACTTATAAAGATCCGCAATATCGTAGACAAACGAGAGTTGTTTACCTGTGTGAATAAATCCTAGTGCAGGGCTATACCCTAAAGCAACAATCGCAGCATGACACATACCATAAAGACATGAATTGGCCGATGAAATCGCTCGATTGATAGGATCAGAAGCAAACCAAGAATTCTTTTTGTATGAGCGTCCTTTCCATTCAACCCCAGTTCGAGTACTATTATTTTGATAAACCATTTTCACACGAGCTCCTTCTTTTCCCCTAAGTTGTTTTATTGTTATATCTAATGAGAGTGGTTCCTTAAATCGCAAAATATACATCTTTTTTGCCACCAGAAGGCGGAACTTCGGTGTGCTGCATAAGAGTGCTTGGCGTATCACATTTTTAGCACTTCGCGTCCTTCCAAGCCCTTCTGCATAGAAACGAACTCCTTCTTCGCCGCACCACAGTATTAAACAATCATTTTTAACAATATTATTGATCGCGGAGTGTGTAATATTTGTACCTGGTCCAAGCATAATGATGCTTAAGGGTGCACACGGAACGGGAGTAATTCCTTCCTTATTGTAAATAGCTATAGAATGTCCATCTTGTCGTATTTTCGCATGCTCGATATACAGATATGATAAACTATCTTTTACTCGCGGCAACTCGTGTAAATCTTTCACTTTAATCACGTTATCTATTCATTGGTCGGTTAAATCCGATATATTATTAAGCTGATATGTACCTCCAATGCTATCATTTCCAAATCACTTAATAATACTTTTAATTATTTCATTTTAGCTATGGTTAATAAACCAAATCCAAATGCTTTCCCACTTCCTATTCCATTCTTTAAGGCATATTCAAATTTTCGGGGATCCTCTACTCTAAGAGCACCTTCAAATCGCACTCCATAAAAAGTCATGCTGGATAACTTTTTGTTAACTTTAGTTTTTATTTCTTCTTTTCTGACTATGTTAACCTGTAATATTTGAAATCCAGATAATTCTGCTTTTCGCTGTAACCAATTGTATTGATCTTCATCCTTGTAAAAGCCGATTCGCTTACCATCGATCTTTTTTGTGGGATTAGCAAATAATCGAAACCAATAAATATTTCCTTGTCTAAAAGGGGGAAAATGGAATTCTTTAAAGTCTGGATCTTTTATCAAAAAATTATTTCTTTTCATGAGATTTTTCCAGTCTGGATGCAAAAAAGACTGCACTAAAACAAAAGAGTATTGGTAATTTCGGTTTTTTTCGATGCGGAACAAAATCCTTCCATCTCTATCTTTTTCCTTTATTTTATCAGGAAAACCTTTCATAATAGTGCGATGCAATTGATACGGATTTCCAATTTCTTTTTGTACTTCATAAGACACGGGATTAAGCATTATCTTAGATATATACATCCTAACCCTCCTTTAATAATTGATCTGAATTGATAAACTCGGTTTTCACAGTACGAGATCTAAATTTTCGGGTAGCAAAAGATAACAGTAGATCCATCCGTGGCTCACCTTCTTCAGGAGCACATTCGTATATAATCCGGAGTGTCTTGGGGATTTCTTCAAATACTCTCCCCTGCCACGGATATTGTCTTAATACATCTAAGAGTGGTTTCCCAATAATTTTATCAGTTAAACATATAGGACTGCTGATCAAAAAGGATTTCCTACCTAAAAATACTGGCCATTTGGGATTTTTAAGCGATTGAATTAATTGACGCAAAAGATTTTTATCCTCACTTTGTAGCCCTACTATAAAACAAGCATCAGAAATATAGAATCTCCGAGAAGGTAAAGGTCCAAACTTAGATGCAGGCAGTTTCTTCTCAGCAACAGTTTGTAACATTTCCAAAGTAGATTTAAGCAATTTTCCCTTAGCATTTGCTCTTAAAATATTTAAAGCTATATGATAATCATAACATATTTCGATGTGCACTAACACATAAAGCAAATTTCCCAATTAATATAAATAG
>JBHLQA010000414.1:0-3465 GCA_048885285.1 Candidatus Odinarchaeota archaeon | reverse complement strand
CTTCTGTAGTAGACGATTTATTAGAAGAACGTAAAAAAATGGATATTGAGATGGATTAACTCTATTTTTTTTTTTTTATTTTTTTAAGATTTGTAATACTTTATTTATTACCCTTTTAGTATTCGGTAGAACTTGATTTTCTAGTGTTTTTGAATATGGGATGGTAGTTTCAGTACAATCGCGATCGAATTTAAAAGTCAATTCATTTTCTTATTAAGAATTTTTTTTCTTTTCTAAAACATTATAAATAATCATTTTTACTTATTTTTTAAATATTTTCTTATAAGTATAAATGCTTAATACTTTTTTCAAAATTTGAGTCAAAATGCAACTCAACTCTATATTTGTAGTTGATATTCAAGGAAAAATTCTCTATTCTAATAACGCTGCTAAACAATTGGTTGGGTATAAAAGAAATGAATTAAAAAAAATGTATTTTAAAGAAATTATTCATCCAAACAATTGGAAGGAATTAGATCAAATTTTGGAAGAATTATATAAAGGAAAGGGAGATACCAAAAAATTTGAATCTTTTTTAATCAAGAGTAATAATGTTAATACTCCAATAGAGCTAAATTTAAAGATTTTTAATGGGAAAGAATCAAGCTGTTATTATGTTTTAATTAAAAGTTTAAGTAGATATAATAAGATTATAGATGAATTAAGAATAGACTATAATAGAATAACTTCTCCTAAATATGAATTATCTAAAGAGGATATTGGGAGTTTAATAAATAAATCAGAACTACAAAGTTTTTTAGATGATTTCTATACGTTGACAAATGTAGGGGTGGGTATCATGGATATGAAAGGAAATGTTCTCGCGGTTAACAGCTGGCAAGATATCTGCATTAAATTCCATAGAGTAAATCCAGAAACAATGAAAAATTGCATTGAAAGTGATACATTTTTTATAAAAGATCTAAAACCAGGAAAATATTCAATGTATAAATGTAAGAATAATATATGGGATTTAGCAACTCCTATAATGGTAGGGAAAAAACGTGTTGGCACACTTTTTATTGGGCAATTTTTTTTGATGATGAAGAAATTGACCATGAATTTTTCAAGAAACAAGCTGAGAAATATGGTTTTAATACAGAACTATATTTAAAAGCATTGGATAAGGTACCTCGATTTAGTAGAGAAAAAATTAACACTAGTATAGATTTTTTAACAAAATTTGCTACTATGATCTCCGAATTAAGCTTTAGTAATTTAAGGTTAAATTATTTATTGAAAGAACAGGAAAATATTGAGAGTTTATTGCGTAACCAAAAAATAATGCTAATAAATGCATTAGATCGTTCTGATTTTTATAAAGATTTACTAATTCATGACATAGCAAACGTTCTTCATAATATCCAATTGTCTATAGACTTATTAGAAATGAAAGAAGATAAACAACTGAAAAGGCAAAATTTGCAGGAAATAATCAATATTGTTATAAATAACGTAAAAAAGGGTATTTCATTAGTTTCTAGAGTACGTCAATTAATAAAAGTTAACGAAAAAAAAACTAATAAAAGAGTTGGTTTAAAAAAACTAATTAACAATTCAATATGTAATATAAAAGCACAATTCGAAAATGAAAACAAAAAAATACTAACAGAATTACCTGAAGAGGTTATAAAAATTAAAGGAGGGAGTCTATTACTGGAAGCTTTTGAAAATATTATGAAAAATGCAATAATACATAATGATAGTGAAGTTAAAAAAATATGGATAAGGGTATCAAAAACATACTATAAGGATAATAACTGGGTAAAGCTAGAATTTATGGATAATGGTAAAGGCATTGATTATGATAGAAGAAAAACAATTTTCGAAAGGAGTATTAAACAAGATAAGAGTGAGCTAGGAATGGGAATAGGACTTTCTCTTGTAAAAAGGATAATTAATGGATATGGAGGAATAATAGAAGTCCAAGATAGAATAAAAGGAATATATCAAGAAGGATCGAATTTTATAGTATTACTTAGATCAAAATAATATTGAATTTGATACTTAAAAATCTTATTCTATTAATATTCAAAAAAAAAGGTTTTGTTTAAATTTCATTATTGGTGACCAATTATTCTTTCAATAAGTAAGACTATGATTACAATAAATCCGATTGGAGGGAATATTAATAGAAATAACCTAAATATCCATAATTCTGCTATGTGTTCTGAAAGAACAAACATTAATCCATCTATAAAAGTACTAATCAAGGAAATACATGTAAATAGAAATAAAATATTGTTCATTTTATTATCACTTAATTCCTGCAATCTTTCTTTACCTCTATTATGTAAATATTCAAAGACATCCAATTTTTCCATAAAAAAAGCTTCCATTTGAGAATTCCTCCAACTTTCAATAGATTGTTGATATATAAAATGGGCAAAGGGGGCTAAATTTTGTAAATAATTCGATTTATTTATAGAATACAATTCCATTTCCATTCTTAATTTATTTATCCACCTAACAGCTTTCCTTACACGTCGCTTTTGTAATCCTTGATAAGATGCAAGTTGATTCAAACGTCTATATAATATTTCATTAAATACTTGCAGAGTACGCCATTCAATTTCCAAATATCTCAGTATTTCTTTAGCATAATTAAATTCTATATCACTTAATCCAGCCCATAAACTATTTCCCCATCCAATATGGACAAATCCATCTGTATCTTTTGTAAAATTTATACGACCTTCAGGATGACTAACCTCGATAATTTTGCTCATAATCTCATCAATAGGTAATACTTCTTGTTCATTTTTTTTGTCTCTTATAAGTACTATATGACCCCATAAGGGAATATCAGATTGTTGATTACTAAACAATTCATTATAGTTTAATATGGGTTTTCCAATATCTAATTCATCAAAAATCTCCTTAGATATTCTAAAAACATTTTTTCCAATCGATTCACTTTCTTTCAATAGATCCGGAAATCGTACAATTTTATCTAGTAAATTTGCCATTATTTTTTTTGGTTCTTCCTCCTTTATTTTTATGAAGTCTTGTGTAAATTCTATTTCTAGCTTACAGTAAATCATCCCAATCCCGTATTCATGAAAACTCATAGATTCAAAAATAAGTAATGGAGGTGCTTTAAATAAGTTCATTCCAATTATACCTAAAGGCAAAGTATATTTTTTTTTAACTTGAATAGTAACAATACTTTTATCTCTTTGAGTAGCACCACTTCCTCCTGTACCTGTAAATAAAAGCTCATCTATCTCACCATGGATTGTTTTTTCATCTATTTTCGCCCATTTTTTTATACTTTCGATTGGATTAACCTCATCTTTAAATTTTTCAATTAAAATCTGGTTAGGATAAATATTATCTAATTTTAAAAAGAGGAATTTTCTTATTTTTTCATATTTTCCAATTAGAGTAGAATAATCAAAAACCATTCTTGAATTGAAAGGAGTAATAACATAAAAAATATCTTTCCTATCATCTGTTTTTTCC
>JBHLQA010000413.1:0-3466 GCA_048885285.1 Candidatus Odinarchaeota archaeon | reverse complement strand
AAACGGCGTTTTTTCATATCTTTTGAAGTAACTATAAATTTTTAGAATTAATCTTAAATTTTTTCCTTTATTATTGACTTTTACTGAAATAGCATTCATTATAATGGTTAAGTATATTTATAAAGAATTTAAATCTGTTCTAAACAAATTAAAATATCCAGATTCATGGTTTTGGTCTCGCTATACCCTGAATACTTATTCGGGATGTGTTCATGCATGTATTTATTGTGATGCCCGTAGTCAAAGATACTATATTGAAGACTTTGAGAATGAAGTAATAATCAAGACAAATTTTAATAAAAAATTAGATCAGAGATTTAAAAGAGCGCGAACCTTATTACCTGATATAATAGCTCCTGGTGGAGTAAATGACGCTTATCAACCAATTGAAAAAAAGATTGAACATACCAGAAAAGTTTTAGAAGTTATAGCAAAACATAAATTTCCTATTAATATCGCAACCAAATCGGACTTAATCACCCGAGATATAGATATTCTTGAAAAAATCGCACATGATACATGGTGTACTATCGGTTTTTCTATTAGTACAAGTGATGATGAACTCGCTAAATTCTTAGAACCTTTTTCATCCAAACCCTCTGAAAGACTTGAAGCTCTTAAGAAAATTAAAAAACAGGCCCCCAATATTCAAATTGGTATATATTTTATTCCAATTATCCCATTTCTAGAAGATAATGATGAAAATCTTGAAGATGTTATAAAAAAATCAAAAGACTTAGGGGCAAATTTTATTTTATTTTCTCCTGGTTTAACACTACGAGATTCTCAAGCTCAATATTTTATCAATAAATTGAAAAATAGTAAATATGCTAACATCGTTAAACCTCTATTAAATTTGTATAAGGGACAAACTTATCCCCCTTCAGATTATACTAAAAGAATCAATACTCGATTATGGAATTTATGTCAAAAATATAAAATCAATATCAGAGTAAAACGTTGGATTCCTTCAGATTTCAGGAAATGGAATTATTTATTATCAGAATTTCTTCTAAATAGCGAATATATAGATGTATTAAAAACAGGGATAACTAATAAAACATTAAAGTGGGCAGGTTTAAATCTAAATAACTTGGATGAATCGATTCTGGATGTTTATAAAAGAGGTGAATTACACACACTAAAGAATTTTACACCTAAAATAGTTGAAATTGTTGAATCTTACTTGGAAAAAAGAAAAGATTTAAAACAGAAAACGGGGTTAGAAAAATTTCTATAAAAACAACAATAACACAGGAAATTAGACTAGAATTGAAAAAGTCTACTCCTAAATTGACACCTGAACAGATTATTCGAAGAAATAAAATACTGAATTCTGATAACCCTAATTTTTTTGGATATGGTCATAAAATCTCTGATATAGAAAAAATTGTTAATAATGTATATAAGAAATATAAATGCAGCTATGAGGATGCTGTAGATATTTGTAAAAATTTAGTGAGTTCTAATGTTCTTGAGGAGAAATTTTCTGGTGTATTTTTTCTCAATCACTTTAAAAGCAATTTTAATCAAGAAACTATTTATTTTTTTGAAGTTCTATTATCTAAACATTGTGATACATGGGCTTTTTGTGATTCTAGTTGCATTAGAGTAATTGGACCTTTTTTAGGAAAAAAAAATAACCAAAAGCTTGGGAAAAAAACTATTGAAAAATGGTCCATGAATGAAAACCTATGGGTTAGACGGGCATCATTAGTAATTCTTATTAAAATAATAATGATAAATAAGGAATTCGATGATAATTATGTATTTGAGTTGGTAGAAAAAATGAAAAATCACTCTGAAGACTATATTCAGAAAGCTATCGGATGGATTCTTAAAACCTGTTCGAAGTATAATCCCGATTTAGTTTATAATTACTTATTACGAAATAAGGAGAAATATTCTCGCCTTGTTCTGAGATATGCTAGTGAAAAATTGTCAAATGAAAAAAGAAAACAAATTTTAAAGAAATAAAATCTTTAGACAGAATAATTGTGTAATTGAAATATAATATTTATCAAATAGAATAGCTATTTAAAATTCAACAACAAATTAATATTCAATGAAGAAATTTCTGAGATGAAAAAAGTAAAATGCGAGCTGCAATACTTCAAGAAATTGGAAAAGTAAGTATAATTGATGTTCCTAAACCCTCTCCCGAAGCTGGAGAAGCCCTAGTAAAAATTACAACCGCAGGTGTTTGTCATACAGATTTACATGTTGTAATGGGGGAGTGGATGAAATTACCGACTCCACGTCCCTTGGGACATGAAGGAATTGGTATTGTCGAGGAATTGGGTCCTGATTCTGAATCTGATATAAAAGTTGGTGATAGAGTTATATTGGGTCTTGGTGGAACATGTGGATACTGGTGTGGAACCTGTGAATATTGTCTCTCTGGAAAATCCATGTACTGTCCAGAAAGAAAACCCTTGTTCGGAATATTTAGTGAATATATTTCTGTATGGGCTCAATCTTTAGTAAAAATCCCCGATGAACTAAGTGATACTGAAGTTTCTCTAGCATGTGGGGGTTTAACAGCATATAGAGCAATTAAAAAACTTAAGAGCCTCAATATTCCTTCTGATAAATATATTGCCATCATTGGAGCTGCTGGTGGGCTTGGTCATTATGCTATACAGATCGCAAAAAGTTTTGGATATAAAGTCATTGGAATCGATAAAGGATCTAAAAAATTAGAGATCGTCAAGAAACTTGGTGCTGATTATGCGATAGATGTTCATGATGCAGGGAAGTCCGTTGAAGAAAAGTTAGGGGGAATTCAAGTAAGTATAGTATTTGCAGCAAATATTTCAGCTTATAATCTTGGAATAAAATTGCTCAGAGTTGGGGGAACACTAATTGGAGTAGGTATACCACCATTCAATGAGGGGACAATGTCAGTAACCCCATTTGATGTAATAATGAGAGATCTACAAATAATCGGATCCCTAACTGGTACTGTAGAAGATATGAGAGAATTAGTCCAAATAGCAGTAGAAGGCAAGGTTAAAACTCATATCGGTAGAACTGCGAATCTTTCAGAAATTAATGAAGTATTTGAGGAAATGAAAAAAGGAAAATTTGTGGGTAGAGCTATTATTACTAACCTTATGAAATAAAAAAAGATAAACCTACCATTAATATTGAAATTAATTATGTTTTTTCATTGATTTTGATTTATATAAGATTTCTTTGAAAAATATTTATATGATATTTTTCCCTTTCTAAATTACGAATTTTAATATTTTAAAAACTTAGGTTTTTTATAAAATAAAAATTCACCACAGAGCCAAGGTGGCGTAGCCCGGTGAACATGAGAACTTCCCTGATTTCGGGTAAGAACGCACTAGAATCATCAGAATTACTGATAATAGTGAAACTGAAGATCTAGGTATCGGGAGTTCAAATCTCCCCCTTGGCATTATGATTGGTTTTCATATTAGTTCTATAAAAACAGATT
>JBHLQA010000412.1:0-3471 GCA_048885285.1 Candidatus Odinarchaeota archaeon | reverse complement strand
GTTCAAATTAATGATATACTTTTATAAATTGGTTTAATTTTTAAAGAAAATAAGTAAGAAATAAGTCTATTAATTTTTAATATATTGTTTGATGTATCTCTGAACTTCGCTTGCAGGTTGAAATGTTCCGAAATGCCCCTCACATAAAATATCGGCTTTTAAATCTAAGAGTTTTTTTAAGGAATTTTGGTAATCTTGGAAATCACTCACACCTGGAATCATTGGACCATGTAGATCTTGTCCAAACAAAACTTTTTTTTTCTTATCTTCTGTTTCAAGTAAAATTGAGATAGATCCGGGAGTATGACCAGGAGTATGGAAACATTGAAACTCATAATTCCCAAATTTTAATACTTCTAAATTTCCTTTTAATCTTTTTTCAAGCTTTACAGGTTTGTAATATATACCATACCATCCTGCTACAGTTTCATTATCATGTCCTTCTTCTTCTATAGCATATGCATCTAGTTCATGAGCATAAAATTTTACTTTTTTATTGTACTTTTTAAGATCTGAACAAGCACCTATGTGATCGATATGAAAATGCGTAATAATACAATGTTTTATATCCATAGCATTTAGTCCAATTATACTAATCCTTTTTATTAAATCTAAACTCATTCCACAATCAATTAGGATAAGACCATCATTACTCTGAGAATTAACTAAATACACAGAACAACCAACGTCTCCAACATGATATATATCTTTATAAACTTCTTTCATTTCATAACACACTCCTTTTTTATTAATGATATTTAGCCTTTTTTAAATAAAACTCATTATATTTATAAAAATTATTCTTCCATAATTAAATTAAAAAGTTTGTCAGGATAATCCGTATAAATTGCAGCTACTTTTTTTTTGTTAGTATTTAATTTTAGAACTTTTTTCATACCCATTTTAGTATTTACACCCCATACATAACAATTAAAATCATTTTCAATTATTATTTTAAATAGTTCTTCAATATATCTTGAAAATTTTACGTTAATTATATTGATATCTAATTCCTTTAATTTTTTAAAAACCTGAGCTTCATTTTTAATATTATTAATATTTGATGTTAATGTGTATATAAGCTTGACTTTTTTGTTTATATTTCTAAGGTGAGATAATACTTTCAATCTACGGTCAGTTATTACTATTTTATTTAGGAGCGAATATTTTTTTGCGATAGTTAAGAGTTTAACACCTACTTCTCTATTTTCAATATCAAAACTAAACCTTACATTATTTAGGTTATTTTTAAATTCTTGAAAAACGTCCTGGACCAATGGAATAACTCGTTCATCTGCAAATTTGATTTTTTTTATCTCTTCGAAGCAAAATTTTCTAACAGGATGGTATTTATTGTCTATTTTGAAATATCTATCATGAAAACAAATTAATTTTTTATCTTTAGTTGCCCGAATATCTGTTTCTATCCCTGCTCCCATACTTATTGCCTTTTTGAAAGAAATTATTGTATTTTCAATCTCATATCCTGAAGCACCTCGATGAGCAAAAATATAGGGATTCATTTTAAAAATAAATATCTATTCAATTTGATAAGAATTATTGAAAATAATAGTTTTTATAGAAATCTAAATTACATTTATTACTTAAAATTTACTTATAGCTTTTAATTGATATGACTCAAAATGATACAGATGAGCAAATAACTGATAAGTTGCCTCTTTCAGAAAAATTAAAAAACTATTTTAAAAATATATTTGACTTTTCTAAACTTGATAAAAAGACGATTCTTTATATAATAATCTTTATAATTTTAGTAGCTTTTTCACTTCTCCTTCTATATTGGAACTATTTTGTCAAAAGAACCTTTATATATGTGCTTATTGCTAAATGGTTTGTAAACCCTATATATGATTTAAACATTATAGGAATATTCCTTTTTATAGGAATAATGGCAATTCAAGGATTATTAGTCCCAATCCCCTCTGAAATAGTTCTGATAGCAACAGGGATGATTTGGGGTTGGGCTTTTGGAGGTTTTATGGGTGTTATAGGTTCAATGGCAGCAGCACTGTTATGTTTTTATGTGAGCAAAAAAGGAGGTAGACCATTAGCACAAAAATTTGTTGGAGAAAATGCAATTGATATGGCTGATGATTTAATTCATAAATATGGAATTAAAGTAATTATTCTTTCAAGATTTATTCCTTTCCTCTCATTTGATGTAATTTCATACGCATCAGGTTTAGTGGATATGGATGTAAAAAAGTATTCAATCGGAACTTTAATTGGTTCTATCTTTCGAGCTTTCTTTTTCTCTATTTGGGGTGCTCTCTTAGGATTCACTCCTCCTATTAATACAAAAGATGTTCAACTGATTGAAACTCAGGCTAATATATTTAATATTATTTTACTTATTATGCTAATAGTATTAGTAGGAATGTTCTTGGCTTATTATTTTACAGCAAAATACTATGAAAAGAAAAAAAAAGAAAGAAAAGGTTTAACTGATTCATAATAGTATCTTGCTTTATTTTTAAAAAACTTATTATAAACACATAAAAAAAATATTACTGTGATATTATTCCTTTTTTTAATTTAGGCCAATTTAAAATAGCGTATGAATGAAAATGAAAAAAATTTTAAAAAAATTGAATTTGACAGAAATTTTGAATTGAATTTGACAGAATTCTATAAAGAACTCAATAAAGCAATAAGTACAAGTAATATCCAATCGATTTATGAGCTTTCAAAAATTTTCACAAGATATTTCTTTAAAAAAATGGATAATTAAAAATATTCTAACTCAAGTCTAAAATTCTTGAGTTTACTCTTTTTACTTAGATAGTTTGTATTAGGATCTGATATATTGATATCTAGGACTTTATTAATTCAAGGTATTTTGAGAGAATCGATATTTTGTACACAAAACCAATTCCTTTTTGTGTTCAAAATGCTATTTGTTCGTAATAATAGTATATAAATTCTTCTTTTTGCACTCATTTAAAAACTCGAAAACTATTCTTAAATTAAGTTTTAAAAATTAAAACTTTTGTTATCAAAACATAGGTATAATAGATTTATAAAATACTAAAAAAAGAGGTATTACTATGACAGTTAGCCCACAAGATTATGAAAAATTAATAGAAGATACACTAAAAGATGAATTAGATTGGTTAGTCGAAGAATTTGACCAACTTTTTAAAGAAAAAAATAAAAAATATACTCAAGAAGATATTACTATTGCTAATCAAATTCTAGATCAAGTTATCGACGGTATCAAGACCAATAATAGTGAAGAGCTCCTAAATCTATTAGCTATTACATTAAACAGGATTGAGACTAAATTCCCTGAATTCTTTTAGCTAAGTTAAAGAGTCAGATTTACTGGACGCGATATCCAATAAATCCCGGGCAAATTATAACTATATAATTGTTCTGCAGAGCGTGTTCATAAACTATACTACATTACTTCGTCTGACCGAAGAGCTTATCGACCCAGATCTTGCCGCA
>JBHLQA010000411.1:0-3479 GCA_048885285.1 Candidatus Odinarchaeota archaeon | reverse complement strand
GATATTAAATTTCAATATACATATGACTTTAACAATAGGAATTATTGGAAAACCTAGTAGTGGAAAAACTACATTTCTAAATGCCGCTTGTCTAACGCATGCTAAAGTCAGCGAGATACCTTTTACTACAATAGACCCTAATATAGGCGTTGCTTATGTAAGAAGTAAATGTGTTTGTAAAGAATTAAAAGTTATTGATAATCCAAAGAACTCACTATGTATTAATGGTACTCGATTTATCCCTATCAATTTGATTGATGTAGCAGGATTAGTTCCAGACGCACATAAGGGAAAAGGGTTAGGAAATAGATTTTTAAATGACTTGATTAAAGCAGATGTCCTTCTACACATTGTAGATATCACAGGTTCTCTTGATAAATCAGGAAAATTGATATCTATGGGAGAAAACGATCCATATGAGGATGTTTTATTCTTAGAAGATGAAATAAATCTGTGGTTTAAAGAAATTCTTGAGAGGGAAGATTGGTCAAAATTTACTAAAACAATACAGACAGAAAAAAGAAAAGTTGTCGAAGCCTTATATGGGAGGCTTTCGGGAGTAAAAATTAGTAAACATCAGATAATTGCTTCTCTAAAAGAAGTAAATTTAGAGCGTAAAAATCCATCAAATTGGACAGAGCTTGAAATTTTGAACTTTTCAAAATCATTAAGGAGAATATCGAAGCCCATCCTAATATTAGCAAATAAAATTGATAAAGAAATAAGTGAAAAGAATCTAAAAGATCTAGAACAAAAATATGAAGATCCAATTATCCCCTGTAGTGCCTTAGCAGAACATTATCTAAGAAAATATCACGAAAATAAAATAATTAATTACATTCCTGGATCAAATGAATTTGAAATTATTGAGGAGAACACGCTAAATGAAAATGAAATAGATATGTTAAAGAATATACAACTTAAAATTTTAGATAAATATAGGGGTACGGGTATTCAACAAGCTTTAGATTATGCTACACTTACTATTGGTAATCAAATCTGTGTTTATCCTGTATCGGATATTAATACTTATTCTGATAACAAAAATAACATTTTACCAGACGTATTTCTGATTAAAAAGGGAACTTTATTAAGAGATTTCGTGAGAGAAAAAATTCATAGCGAATTAGCTGATAATTTCATGTTTGGCATAGATGCAAAAACCAAAAAGAGATTAGGAGAAAATTACGAATTAAAGGATAGAGACATCGTAAAAATTGTTACATCAAAAAGTAAATAATTGAATGCTAATCCTGCTTGGAAGTTAAGAGTATATACACAAGAATTATTATTAACAGAATAATTCCAAAAAAAACTAAAATGAAATAATACATCTTAGTATCACTTGTTTCCAATTGAAATAGAAAAAGAATGAATAATAATAGTCTGCCAAAAAACTTCATGCTTATTATCAATATTTTGAATAATTAAAAAAATTTCTTATTTTTCAAATTTAGGGATCTTAATGCTCTATTGTTATTTAGAGCTTTTTATAAAGTTATTAATTATATTTTTTGATTATTTAATTTTTAAACAATTAAATTAAAATGGACCTGACGGGAATTGAACCCGTGACCTCTTGAATGCAAGACTTGCACCAAGCAAATTGCTTTTAATGTGTCAAGCGATCTTCCACTGATCTACAGGCCCTTTTTTTAAGTTCAATTATAATTAGTAAACAGTTTTATGATAAAAATTTTTTTATTTTGTTTATTTAAGGAACTAGCTAGAAATATTCTGGAAAATTTTCAGAAAGATCTGCGATAATTTTTATAATATGAGATTGTTTACCAGATAATTCTAATTTTCTCCAAATTTTTGTAGGTTTCTTTAAATCCTCTTTATTATTGAGAATATATCTAATCAATTTTATGTACTTTTTCATTAATTTAATCATAATTGGTTTTAATTGAGAATCTTCAAATAAATACATAATTCTATTAATATCATTATTGGAAAGGATAATTTTTAATTTTGAAATGATTTCATCATCATTTAATTAACTTGGTGATTCTGTAATAATCATGAAAATCCCACGACATAAAAGTATTTTATTTTTTAATTGAAATTGTTTAAATCTAAGATTATTTTTATCGATTACCATATTATAATTTTTAGAAAACCATGTCTGATATCCATTTCGGCCAAATTTTTCTAAATAACTTGGTTCTTGAAATAATCTCTGAAGATGTTTTGAAATTTGTTCTACTTTTCTCGCCATATTTCCCTTATTGATCTCATTTTCTCTTACTGCTTGATATGTACCTAATTGTTCAAAACTAGTTTTCAACCTTTCTGCATCCTTTATATTATAAAGGGGCATTTCATAATCTAAAGCTTCTTTTATAGCTTTTTCAATTGTATTATTATTAATAATACATCCATTTTTTGCACATAAATTGAAAAGATAATTTAAATATCTAATTGAATAACGACGATCTGATTCTTTTGGAAAATCTCTTTCTATTTGGTTGAAAATTTTATCTTTAATGGATTTTTCATTGTTAAGTAAAATTAGAATTGTCCCTAAGTATTTCCTTCTGTTTCTATCTTTCCACTTTTCAGGTTTTACAGTTTTCAAAAACTTTTTAACGTAAAATTTAGATGATATAAAGACTTGATAAGCATATATATCTTCCCCAGTTTCCTCATTAATTTTATGGAGCATTGTGATTTTTGGTTGTGTTTTAATATCACAACTTTCACACATCTCTTTAAAATCATTAACTAATGGGTAAGATGCATTTCTAAATGATAAATAAATTGACTTATGATTAAAATGAATCCAGACTGAACCATCTGTATCGAAAAGACCCTTTAGACTCTTCGGTACAAACCTTACACAATTTTTAATCCACATTGGGATGCTCTTGATTATTAACTTTGTCTCCAGGAACTAGACCTTTCATTATAAGAGAATTAATTATTACTTTATTAAGTAAAGTCAATAAGATTGATTTATCATTTACCCTCTGATGTTCATAAGGATTCTTATGAAATACCAAACATACTAAATTCTTCACATAATCCACATATAGTTTCTCATCAATCCCATTCAATGATATAGCTAATGTATAAGAGTTATTTTTTTGACGGATATAAATATCACCATCGCCTAGAATTATACTTATTAATTCAGCAAGTTTTTCATTTTCTTCTAATTGAATTTTAGAAGATTTTAGATTTTTATTATTGGATTGTTTATTCATTTCTATAAAAGAATTTTATTGATCTTTTTTATATCAATTTTTAATTCTGAATCATAATTAATTAAATACACTCTTTTTAATTTCTAAAACACAGTTTTTAAAGATGAAAATTAGTATGATTATGCTTTTATAAAATAAATAGAAAAAGGTGTAAGTTAATTAAGAACAGTTCTAAGAAAATATCATTTTAAAATAAAAATAGGAGGTGATCCAGCCGCAGGTTCCCCTACGGCTACCTTGTTACGACTTCTCCCTCCTCGCATACTAGAA
>JBHLQA010000410.1:0-3499 GCA_048885285.1 Candidatus Odinarchaeota archaeon | reverse complement strand
TGAAACAGTTCAGATTTTAGGAAATGAAGATTTCTTTAGAACTCAGAACGATTAAGCAAACAAAAACAAAATATTTAAATTCTTTTTTACTGATAAAAAAGGTTTTAAAGTATCTATTATTTTTACAATCTAATTATGAAATTAAAATTAAAACCAATAATAGGTATTATAGCTATATTCATTATTATTATTGGGATTATTATTTAATTTCAATAAAGAAATTTTAAACTCTTTTAACCTTTCTTTTGTTTGCCTTTTCTCGGTTTAAAATTTCTCGTGAATATTAATAAACTATAAAAATTAGAAAAATCATTGGTGAAAAAAGCATTGGTCAATAATAAAAGTATTTATCTATATGATGCAACCCTTCGAGAGGGAAGTCAAAAAACAGGAATTAGTTTTTCAGTCGACGATAAAATTCGAATTCTTGAACGGTTAATAAAGGATCTTAATATTTCGATGATTGAAGTTGGGTGGCCTGGGTCTAATCCAAAAGATTTTATGCTATTTGATAAGATCAAAACGATGGATATTGATTTAAACGGAACTAAGATTTATGCTTTTGGCAGTACTAGACGTAAAGATATAAAAGCTCAAGATGACAGTAACTTAAAAGCTTTTTTAGAGGTTGGTATAAAACATGCAACAATTGTCGGGAAGAGTTGGGATTTACATGTTGAGTCTGCTTTAGAAACTAGTTTAGAGGAAAACCTTAATATGATTGAAGATACAATCATTTTTTTGAGGAAGAACGGAATTGACGTGATATATGATGCGGAGCATTTCTTCGATGGATATAAAAATAATAAAAAATACGCCTTGGAAACTATTTTGCATGCCAAAAATGCGGGGGCATCATGGATTGTTTTATGTGATACAAATGGTGGGCTTTTGCCAAACGAATTAGGTCCAATTTTAGACGATGTAAAAAATTGTTTAGGAGACGATGTTCCTTTAGGAATTCATGCCCATAATGATTGTGGTTTGGCAAATGCTCTTGCTTTAATAGCTTTTCACCATGGAGTCAGTATGATACAAGGAACAATGAACGGTTTTGGTGAAAGATGTGGTAATACGGACTTAACAACAATTTTACCTGTTTTGAAATTAAAAATGGGAATTGATTGTATTTCTAATGAAAAATTGGAAAATATCACTGAAGTTTCACATTTTATTTACGAAATGGCTAATTTGGTTGGAAATAACGATCAACCTTTTGTGGGAAAAAATGCCTTTTCGCATAAAGGAGGTATTCATATATCTGCTATGCGTAAAAATTTAAAAACTTATGAACACATCAATCCTGAATTAGTAGGTAATTCTCGAAATATAAAAGTATCTGAATTAGCAGGTAAGAGTTCGATACTGCATATGGCTAAGAAATTTGGAATACCTTTAGCCGAAGATAATCCAAAAGTGGCTGAAATGTTAAACGTCATTAAAGAAAAAGAAAAAGCAGGATATGCTTATGATGGTGCAGAAGCTTCTTTAGAAATTATTATGAGAAGTATGGATATGAATATTCAAGACCCAGATTATTATACAAAAAAGTTTTTTGAATTAGAAGGATTTCGAGTCCTAACCGAATTATATAATGATAATTTGGTATCTGAAGCAACTATTAAAGTAATAGTTAAAGATCAAGAATTTCATACTGCTGCCGAAGGGAATGGACCAGTAAATGCGTTAGATAACGCTCTTAAAAAAGCTTTAGTTCACTTTTATCCTAGTATTGATGAAATAAATCTTACTGATTTTAAAGTAAGAATAATAAATAAAGCAGGTACAGCATCAAAAGTAAGAGTCTTAGTAGAAACTAATGATAACAAAAACTCCTGGGGTACGATTGGAACACATGAGAATATTATCGTAGCATCGTGGAAAGCACTCGTTGATTCCTACATCTTTAAATTATTGAAGAAGTAAATATCGTGGTAATAAATCTACAATTCTTTTATAGTTCTATTTTTAAATCTAATATTAAATTAAGTGCTCTACTCTATTTTCCTTTTTTCGGTTTACTCCAAAAATCCCTAATTATTGCCTGAGGCGCTACTCTTTTTAAGATTTCTAATACTTCTTTAAATTCTTCTTTTGATAAATCAATTAACCAGTGATAAGGTGCATCATCTCCTCTAAGACCTTTCTCAGGATAATCAAAATATAATCCAAATTCATAAATTCCTTTTTTATCATTTTCATCTGTACATATCTCTGTTAAGGTATTCAGATTTAAAAAACAAAATTCCTTTCGAAAAACATATATATGTGAAATATTCACTTTATGCAAGAATGGATATTTACCTTTATTAAGATCAAATCTAATAAGATGTTTATTTGTGATAGTAGTAAAAGCAGGATAATCTTTTAAAATGACATCAGAATGATATTGTTTCATTATTTCATACCATTTCAACCGATATTTTTTGATCTTTCCTTTTCTATTAGTAGGCATGAAATTAAGACGACGCACTTCTTTTTGCCAGAGTATCTTCTCATCTTTATCCAAAATATCTTTTAAAAAATCTATTTTCATTCCAACTCATTGATTTTATTTTTTTATCTTTTTCTATTCCTCTTTATATTCATTGTCTCTCTATGTTAAATTCAATAATAAATATATAAAAAAGATCATCAAAAATATTCAGATACTTTTTTTCTCAAGATAACTTAAGATTTTAGCATAAATATCTTTCTCAGCATCCTTTTTATTCTTAAAATTGTCTGATTTCAGATTTTTTGATAATGTTATAAGTGTTTTTTGATTCTGTTTATCAATAATTTTTGGATTCTTCGCTTTCCAGATTGGATCATGCTCTAATCCACTTTTTTCATAATCAAGTTCAATCATAATAGGCATTTTGTATTTTTCCTGTAAAAACTCTAATAATGTATTCTTGCTGGAAATTGTTGAAGGTTGATCAAGAAAGTCTAAATCTGAGATGAAAGGTTTAATCAATTTATGATCTACTAAGTTAAAATTTCCATCAGAGTCGAGAAATAAGGCTCCACATATAGCTTCAAAAACATCAGCTAAAATCTTTGTGTCTTTGACTTGCTGTTTTTCAGCTTTAAATATAAATTCATGCAAATTAATTTTTTTAGCAATTTTTTTTAAGGCATTATCACTTTCCAAACTTGCTTTTATTTTGGTTATTTCCCCTGGTTCTTTTATACCCTTATAATATAATTTTAAAATAAAAATGACTTTAATGATTGCATCTCCAAGAGTTTCTAAAAATTCATAGTGGGGTTTTCCAATTTCATTACCCATTTGGGGTGTAGTAAGGGCTTCTAACAAGAGCTCCTCATTATTAAACTCATATTTTATAATCTTTTGAAATTCCTCTAGTCTATCATTTCTATCGGTCAATTTTTAATTAACTATATTTTCAGTTAAATTTAAAAATTGAGGAAAAACATTATTACAATATGGAAAGAGGAAACAAGGAAAGAATTCTTGAAATGATAAAGTCAATTGAGAATAAAAACATAGAAA
>JBHLQA010000409.1:0-3504 GCA_048885285.1 Candidatus Odinarchaeota archaeon | reverse complement strand
TTATCAGAAAAGGACACGTTATACATAGAGTAGTATCCTAGTTAAAATATTTTTTATTTGATTCTATACAAAATAAAATATCTATTATTTTCATTTGTTCCTGTAGTGCATAGATAATATATATAGCAATTATGATGTAAATTTAAAATCAGCACTGTGGAGCGGTAATTTTATCACTTTATTACGATATTGGTATATGAAATAAGTTGAATACTTGAGTTCTTGTTGAGTAAGTGTAGTATTTTAAAACCAGAGCCATTAAAGCTTAATACCAATAAACAGAATTATTAAATAATGTAGGAGCTTTGATTTACTAATTGTTTCATTGGATTTATCCTCTGAATCAGTTACTACCACCCATCGAATCTGAGCACCTATAGTCCTTTTCCTTTCTTTTTTTATATTTTTTTTAGATCTGACTTCTCATCAATATCTAAAAATTGATATTGACTTTCAATATTAAAACCAATCACTTTCTTTTCATTAGATATCATATAATTCAGAACTTCCCAAACAGTAGTAAAAGGTGTCTTATCTTTTAAATTTAGGATTTCATTTATAGAAGCATAATTCAGAGAAAAAGCAGGAATAATTTCATTTAGTTTAGTTTTTAAATCAATTTTTTTAATATTTAATTGAGAAATTCCTTTTATTAAAATTTCTGAGAGAGAAGTATCAAGATTTGCATGAGATACTACCAATTTCTTTTTTTTTATTGATTGCAGTTGTTTTTTTTCCATAGTTCGATAAAATACAATTGGGTATTTCACAAATAAATTATAGTTTTTTGAAATTATAGAAAAAATTCTTTTTAGCAAATGAAAATCAAAAATAGTATCTCCAGGAATCAATAAATAATAATTATTATCCTTATATACGGTTTTATTCTTAGTTATAGATAAAAAGGAATATAATGGGCCTAATTTGTATTGATTTTCAGAATTAATTATTATCAATTTATTTTGCAAAGAAATATTATTTCTTGATAATCTTGATATATAATCCGAAATAGCTGTCCCTAAATGCCCTATAACTATTAAAATTCGCTTTATTCCTAATGTAATTAATTGAGTAATTGTATTTTGAAGAATAGTCTTATTTTCTAATATGTCCAGTTTTAACAAAGGTTTAGGTGTATCTATTGTTACCTTTTTAAGTCTTTTTCCCTCTCCAGCACATAAAATAACAGCAGTTAAGTCTTTTTTAGGTTCATTCTTGAGTTGTGACAATCCTATTCCCTTCTAAATCCAAAATAATTGTATGCTCTTCTTGAGCTACAGGCTCTCTTGATTTTTCAAGCAATATTTGATATTTATCTAAGATTTTTTTTCCAAGGAATGTTTCAAGAGTCCTCTGTATTATATTTTTGGGTATTAAATTGTTGCTTTTTATCCATCTAGGAGAAAAGGGAAGGTGATCGAAACTTTTTTCCATCTTATTCATATAAGCTAAGTGTTCATATGACATATTTTTTTTAACTTTTTTCACAAAACGATAGATATAAGCTTCTTTTCCATTTTCTACTTTACCTACACCCGAAGTTGCAAAAGGTTCACACGCATAGGCATCTCCAGGTTCAATAACTTGATTATGTAGTGGATCTTTATAATTTGGGATAAAAGGTCCTGCATGTAACTCGAACTGTTTTAATTCATGACCTCCTAAGTTTGTTATCGGTCGTAATCCGCGATTTATTATTTTTTCAGCAATAGCTTCGCCAAGTTCATATAATTTGACTCCTGGTTTAAATAATTGAATTGCTGCTTCAAGAGCTTCTTTTGCGGCGTCTATATAATTTTGAAGTTTAGGATCTTCATCTATATTAATAGTAAATGCTGAATCTGCTATATACCCATTAAAATGTGATCCAACATCAATTTTTAATAGACCTTTCTCTGGTACTATAGTTTGATCATCAATTGGTGGACTATAATGAGCAGCAATTTCATTTAGAGATATATTAATTGGAAAAGAAAGACCGCATCCATTTTTTAGTATCTCAGTTTCACATTTATTAGCAATTTCTAAAAAAGATATTCCCGGTTTGGTCAATTTTCTTGCTAATTTTTTGGCAGCGATTACACCTTTTCCAGCTTTGATGTAATTTTGGATAAAATTGTTATTTGTCATCATTTAAAAATTATATTCATTATAAATATTTTAGGGTATTAATCTATCTGGAGTTCGAGGATACATAACTGCTTCTCTGATATCATCTAACCCACAAATGATAGATAACCATCTATCTATACCCAATCCAAAACCTGCATGCGGAGGCATTCCATAGTCAAATACTTGTAAATGGGTTTTGAAAGATTCTGGACTAAGTCCTTGTTTTTCCAGTGCCGTTATTAATTGTTGTTTATTATGAACTCTCGTTCCTCCAGAAGTTAATTCTAACATTCCTTTTTGTAAATCAAAAGACTCACTATATTTTGGATTGTCTGAAGGCATAATATAAAATGGTTTAATAGCCATTGGCCAATGAGTTATATAATAATAACCTGTTAAATCCTCCCCTAATTTTCGATAAGCATCGGTAGAAATATCTTCACCAAATTCGATATCAACCTTATAATTAGCGTTTAGCAATTCAATAATTTCTTCATATTTATATCTTTGAAAAGGAATTTCTGGTATATTTGTTTTATCATCCATTCCCAAATAATTCAAAGCTGCCATTTGATTTTCTCTTATATCTTTAATGGTGTTATAAATTATTTCTTCCAATATCTTCAGAATATCTTCCATTGTGGAAAATGACATTTCCACATCTAGGGTAAATATCTCACATAGATGCCTTCTTGTGCGACTTTTTTCAGCTCTAAAACAATCACTGATTTCAAATACTCTCTCATATACTCCACTCAATTGTTCTTTATATAATTGAGCAGATTGCGTAAGAAATGCCTCTTTGTCAAAGTAGATAATTGGGAACAGTTCAGTACCTCCTTCTGTTGCAGAACCAATAATTTTGGGAGTTGTAATCTCAGAAAAGTCTTTCTCGATCAAAAATGCTCGAATAGATCTAAGCATCTCTCCTCTGATCCTAAAAATCGCTTGATTTTTAAGCGATCTAAGATCCAATGCTCTATGATTTAATCTGAGATCCAACTCAGACACAGTTTCTCCTGTCATATCTATAGGGAGCTTTTCAGGTGTTGTATTCAAGAGCTTTATTTCTGATGGGATTATTTCAATACCTCCAGGCGCTTCTTTGAATGCTTTTACAACTCCTTTTACCATCAAACAATATTGATATCCGATTTTTGTATTTTCAAATATTTCATCAGAAACAACACCCTTCTTTAGGGTTATTTGACGTTCTCCATATTTATCTTGTAAAGAGATAAATTTTAATCCACCAAGATCTCTAAAATTTCGTACCCATCCTCCTAAAATAACTTCCTTATCTACTGTTTCTGGAGTAAGATCTTTAGTATAGTGTGTTTTTCTCCAATCTCCTAGTTTGTCTAACATATCCTCGAAACAAAATGTAATATA
>JBHLQA010000408.1:0-3506 GCA_048885285.1 Candidatus Odinarchaeota archaeon | reverse complement strand
AATTTCCTTTATTAAACAATTCTATAACAAATTTCCATGATTTTCCTTCCTTATTACTCAATTCAATTATAATAATTCTATCAAATTCATACTGAGAAATTTTTAATATCCTTCTATTTTTTAAATATTTTCTTAGGGAACTAATATATTGACTCGGATAGCTAGGAATTGGATAATCATATTCAGTTAAATTAATCCGAGTATCTTTTTCAACAATTAAATTCTTTTTTCCAGAATTCGAGTTGATTCTGATAATCAACAGACCTTCTATTTCAAAAACATTTAAAATTATACCATTATTCAAGATTAAATCTAATTCTTTAACAATTGCGAAAACATCAAAATTCGAAAATTCTTTTCCCAGTTTTATCATTTTATGTTCCGTTTTTAGTTTTTCAATATATATAATGATTTTTATAATAAATAATATTTATAATGATTATGAGAAAGCATAAGAAGGTAGATATTAGAAAAAGAAGACAGAAATTACTAAAAGAAAAGAAGAAGGAACTTCAAATAAAATCGATCCAAATAGAAAAAAAGCCATCAAAAGAATTAGATATTCGTTTAGAAAAGGAAACGAAACTATATTGGATTCGAGCGCTCACTGGAGCTCTAAGTGCGTTTATTGGAAGATTCTTTTTTGGTTTAATTGGATGGTTTATGTTTCTTTGGATGCTTATCTGGTGGTTTTTATTTCCTTTTGCTGTAAGTTTTTTAATTTTTAGATTTGAATATGATAAGGAAGAATGGAACTGGAAAAATATTATACTTCCTGGGATTGGCATTTATTTCTTTTTATTTATGATTGTAGGTGTTTTTCTTCATACAATTCTTTATTTTATACCCAATTTTTCTTCAATTTTAGAACTATTTTTATAAAAATATTGATTTATTTTCATAAATGTAATCTTTGTATAATTTTCTTCTCTTTTTTCTCTTTTGAAGTAAAAACAATTTCCTCTAATTTGTATATCCTTTCACAATAAATACATTGAATTTTTAAAGGTTTTTTTTCTAACACCAAGAACTCAGTATCAATTGGTTCGTCCGAATTTGAAATACAAGTCTGATTAACACATAAAATTAATTTTTTAATTATCACGGGAAGTTCTACCTTTTTTTTTTCTATTACTTTGTAATTTTCAATTAAGGAAATAGTAGCATTAGGGGAAAGTATAGAAATTTGTTGCATTTGAGTTTCATTTAAAAAAACATTCTCAATTTTTATTATATCTTTTGTTAAATATTTTTTTGATGAAACGTTGACACCAATTGTCATCAAATTTTTAGACTCATCAATACCAGTAAGATTTAAAATAGTTAATGCATATCCCGCGTCAATATGGTCTATAACTGTTCCTTTAGAAATTTTATCAATTTTTAATTTTTCTTCTAACATTTTCAATAAAAAAAATATCTTACTTGAAAAAATTTATGATATTAAAATAATAAGTTTTATTTTTTAAATATAGTAATTGAAGTAATAAATAGAACAGTTGATATACAGAAATTAAATGTTAAATTATCATCAATTTCTAAATCTAGATAATCTAATAAGCCTATAATCATTGCACCTAAAAGTGGATTAAATAATAAACCTAAAATACTGAATCTATAAAAATTCCTTAAAAGGTGTAATACAATTATTCCTGATAAAAAGGAAATGATTATTCCCGCTATTAGACCTTCATATGTTTTTGCTTTCTTTCTGATTTTTCTATGACCAATCGTTCTACCAACTAAATTAGCAGTGATATCTCCAAATATAGACATTACCATCGAGGTGCAGATTATTACTGGACCAATTGGTTGAATTAGACCGTATAATAAAATAATTGAAAAACATCCAATACACATAGAAATATGAGGACCAATTCGTAAATGTAATTCTTTTTCTCTCAATATTTGATTAACCTGTTTTAATGGATATACCTCAGGTGCCAATATGCGTGTAATATCAGCTGTTAATAAGCCAATTAAAGAAATCCCAACCAAAAATACAACTAAATTTTGAGTAAATATCATAATATCTCCCTCAACTTGGAATAGTCTGGAAATAAACTCCGGAATCAATTCTACAATATAGACAAAAACATGTTGGATTAAAAAACCAAGAATAAAATATGAAATAATTATTCCTAAGACAACTAAATGTGTTAATTTTCTGTAAATATCATATTTGAGGGGTAATTCTTTGTATGATTGAATTTCCGTTTTAATTTTGTTCTCTTTATTGGTTTTTATTTTTATATTCTCCCGTCTAACAAAAAGAAGGAATAATGGAAAAAAAACAAAAAAAAATCCAATCATTAAAGTATTAAAAGGAAAAATTATGAATTCTCCTTCTGAAAGATTAAAAACTGTAATCAGAATAATGTTAACTGTAAGTGAAATTATAAGAATTAGTATATTAGCCAAATTATTGGCAAATGCACCAATTTCTTGTTTCTTTTTTGCTAAATAGGCTATATAAATGAGCAATAAGGCATAAGAATATAAAATACATAAAATTATTATTGAAAGAATGTTCAATAACAGCCAATCTCAAAAGTTTTTACTATTTAAAGGATTCTTTTATTTTAAGATTTTCTTGTTGATTAGAAATGTTCGAAAAAAAAAGAAAGTAAATTTAATTTAAAATTGACTTTCATCGATATTTGGCATCTCAATGGAATCTAAGGCTTTCTTAATTTCTTCAGAAGGCAATTCGTAATCTACTAAATTTCCATCCATATATTCTTTATAAGCTAATAAATCAAAAAAGCCATGACCACTGAAATTGAAAACAATAACTTTCTTTTCATTATCTTCTTTAGCTTTTAATGCTTGATCAATTGCCTCTTTTATAGCATGGTCTGTTTCTGGTGCTGGAAGAATTCCTTCTGCCTTAGCAAATATAAGACCCGCGTTTATAACTTCTGTTTGATGATGCATTGTTGCTTCAATTAATTTATTGTTGTATAATATTGAAACTATTGGTGCGATTCCGTGATATCGTAGTCCTCCTGAATGAATTGGACTTGGCACGAAGTTATGTCCTAATGTGTGCATCTTAGCAATAGGGCCTTTCATTGCAGAGTCACCATAATCCCACCTATAAACTCCCTTACAAACACTTGGACAAGCTCGAGGTTCTACACCAATTATTTCTACATCTGGAAGAATACCATCGATTTTATCTTTTACAAAGGGAAGCATTAAACCTGAAAAATTAGATCCTCCCCCCATACATCCAATTATGATATCAGGCTTATCAATTCCTACTTTCTTAAGTTGCATTTTTGTTTCTTGTCCTATAATAGTTTGATGGAGAAGAACAAAATTAACAACACTTCCAAGTGAATATTTAATCTTATCACTTCGCATACTATGTTCTAATGCTTCAGATATAGCAATACCTAAACTACCATTATGTTCTGGATCTTCTTCTAAAAATTTTTTTCCACAATCTGTTAGGTTAGAAGGACTAGCATATACTTCAGCATTATAGGAACTCATAAGAA
>JBHLQA010000407.1:0-3507 GCA_048885285.1 Candidatus Odinarchaeota archaeon | reverse complement strand
TCCCCATAAATTTAATTCCTCAAGTGAATCTAATTCACCAATCCATTCTGGGATATGAGTAAAATTGTTCCAACTAATATCAAGTTTTTTAAGGCTTTGTAAATGCTTGAATTTCTCTGGTAATATTTCAAGTTTATTATTCCTTAATATTAATACTTCTAAAGATTTTAAAAATCCTAAAGATTCAGGTAGTTTGGTTATATCATTATCATATAAGTTTAATATTCTAAGGGATTTAAGGGAAGAAATCCATTTCGGAAGTGTTTTTAAATTATTTCCACTCATACCTAATTCTTCCAATAATATAAGACATTTAATGCTCGGGGGGATTTCAGTGAAATTATTCCATCCTAAATCTAATTTTTTAATTGATATGTTTAATTTTAAATCAATTGAATTTAATTTATTACCATGAAGATCCAAAATCGCTATTTTCTTTAGATTTTTTATAGATTTTGGAATTAGTTTTAACATATTATTTCTTAAATTTAACTTTTGAAGTGATTTTAATTTGCCCAGAGAATTAGGAAGAGTATGCAATCTATTAGATTTTAAATTTAAGATTTCGAGAGATTTTAATTTATCAATAGACTCTGTAAGATTAATTAAATGATTGTAGCTTAAATCTAAAGATTTTAATGAATGTATTTCATTGGAAATTTCTATCCATTTTGGTAAATTATTAAATCTTAAATCGAGAATTTGAAGATATTTAAGTGATGGTATTAACTCAAGAAAATCGACCAAAAAAATTCCTTGTGGATCGATATTAGTTAAATCTAATTTTGTAATAAAACCAGAACTATTAGACTCATATGTAATAAAGCCAAATTTTTTTTTGAGAGATTTAATAAAAAAATAATTGATTAAAATCTCTGCAAGCTCTTTAATTGTGAAATTTTCAATCCTTTTAGATTTAAATAGATCCTTCAAATTATATTTAAATTCTTGATTATAGAAATAATTCAATTTATCAATCAATATTGATTTAGATTTTTCATCATTAATTTCAGAAATAGTTGATATTACTGTAATTATACATTTGATTGTTGTTTCATTTTCAAGAGCCCATTTCATTGGTTTTAAGGCTTTGTCCAAAAAATGTGTTCCTAAAAAATGGGCAGCAATATTTCTTATTTCTTCATTTAAATCAGAGATTAATAGATTCTCTAAGAGTTTAAATACTTTTTCATCTTTTGCTTGAACTTTTTTTAAAATATTAATACATTCTATGCGTGTATTTATATTATCACTATTATCGATTAACATAAGTAATAATTCAAGAGTCGAATTATAATCTAAGTCTCTATTCTTGAAATCCTTATAAATAGCATTTGGAGTTAAAGGCATAAACTTATTCCATATTAATTATCATAAAATTTCCTAGACTCTTTCTATCACCATTCCACCTAGTCTAATAGGTCCTCCAGTAGCATTATAAATTTTCTCTGCTTTTCTTAATTTGGATTCACTATGCGAATAGATTTTAAAAACAAGATCTCCTTCCTTTATTTTTGCTCCTTGTTTTTTAATAATTACCACCCCCGAAGTCTTTGAGTTAGGGCATCCTGCAGTTTTTGCTATTTGATTAATAAGTGAATTATTAACATCAACAATATAACCATCCTTAGAGGAATAAAATTCTTTAACATAAGGACCTACTTCAATATCTTCCGGTTTTATTTCTGAATCTCCACCCTGAGCTTCAATGATTTTTTTCATTTTTTCATATGCTTTCCCAGAACTTAATATATCTTTCGCCAAATTTTGTCCCATACCTTTTTGAGCCTTTCCACCCATTTCAAGGAGTATTCCTGCTAAATCTGTAGATTTTTCTATCAATGAATTAGGTCCAGCAGAGTATTCACGTAATAACATAAGAGCTTCTTTTGCTTCAAGAGCAGGACCTACAGCATGACCTATTGGTTGATGAGCTAAAGTTAGGGCACATTCTGCTTCGATTCCCACATTTGCTGCGATTTCTTTAAATAGATAGGCAAATTGCTTTCCTTTATCAGCGGTTATAAATTTAGTTCCTTCACCAACAGGGATATCGAGAACAAGCTTTTTAACACCCAATGAAAGCTTTTTAGTTAAAATGGAAGGTATCATAAGCCCAATGGGATCCATATGTAAAGGACGCTCAATTTCAATCAAAATATTATCTGCTGGTGCTGTTTCAAGAGCACCACCCCATATTATACATGCATTTTGATCAGATACTATTTTTTTTAACTCATCTGGAGAGAAAGAAACTGGAGCTAAAACTTCCATTGAATCTGCTGTGCCTGAAGGGGATGTTATTGCTCTTGTTGATGATTTTGGAATTGTTAAACCCGCAGCAGCAATAATTGGAACAATTATCAATGAAACTTTATTTCCTGGGACGCCACCTTTTAGCAAAACTTACTATATGTAAATTTTTGTGCTATGTTTATCATAGACGTCCATTCCAAAATAAAATATTTCCCCACTTTTTGTTTCTGACAAGGTTAAAGAGGTCATTTCCTCATTATCCATTCCTTTAATCGAAACAGCTGTTATGAAAGCAGCTAGATCGATCCTCGATAAGGAACCTGAGACAGCGTCATTAATGATACTGTTAATTTCTTCGCTGGCTAATTTATTCCCTTTAATTTTTTTTTGAATAAATCTAAATGAATCAGGAGGATCCGCGGGTTTTACTGAAATGAGCATTTCATTCTTTAAATCTTTTTTTTCTCTTAAAAGGTTGAGAAATAATCCAATTTCTCCAGATTTAACAATGGTACCTAAATAATCAATTTGAATAATAGCAACCCAATATTTATCTTCTAAAGATTTTGATTTTAAATTTTTAATAAAGACTCTTTCTCCTGCTTTTTGCCCTAATTCTTTAGCATCTTTGATGTTTAAAACAATATCTTTAGGATTACCTGTTTCAAAATTTATTTCTTTAACTTTTAATTTCATTAAAATTTCTCAATTTTTATTTTAAGATGAAGATTATAAAACAAATAGAATTTATAATTTTATTGAAAGAGGGAAATCTTTTGTTTCACCTATTTGATTCCGGTCAGGATCCTTAAATAATGTTTTTATCTTAATAGAATAATCTCCCGCTTCAAGAGGTTTTAAATTAATTTCCCATTTAATACTTTCATTTGATCTGAGTGAATATATCTGTTTTTTTAATGTACCTCTCATAACTTTAAGATTTTCAGGAAATTCTAATTCAACATTAAGATCTAAAGCTTCTCCCTCACTTTTATTTTCAATTAGAATTTCTATAGGAAAAGTTTGACCAATAAGAGGAGGTCTCAGATTTTTTAAGGTAATATCTAATGTCGGAGGAGGAGATATTAAAGCAGGATAGAATATTTCTGAAAATCCATAAGAAAATTTGAAAAGTCCATTTATTTCGGAAGTTAATAAGATTGGCCCAATATATGGTTTTTCCATTTGAAAGTGGGGTTTTATTAACATATCTATTTGATAACTCTGACCAACAGTAATTATAATTGGTAA
>JBHLQA010000406.1:0-3513 GCA_048885285.1 Candidatus Odinarchaeota archaeon | reverse complement strand
TATAACAAAATATAATGAATATATCACTGAAATTGATCAATACGCTTTAAAATAAATCCATAATGAACCTTTCCCGCTATATTAATATATTTAGAATGCATTATTAGAGTTATTTCAACTATTGATTCTAATATATTTTAATTATTTTTCAATTCAGAATTAGGAAAAACTTATTTAATTTCTAAATTAGTATAAATTCACCCAATCTGCAGGGTCACTATGGGAAAAACTATAACCATGATCTTCAGACCATTGGACTTCAATATCAGTTTTTATCATTATGGAACGATTTGAAATTCCTCTTCCTTGATAAAAAGCAAATAAATTATCAGTAATCAATTGAAACCACGAAACTATCTTTCTCCCATGTTTAATTGCAATATCAGTATTACAATTTTCTCGACAATCACAATAACCAACCCATTCACCGGCTGATAGTTCTTGACCTTCATATATTCCAGTTTCTTGTGTATTTATGTGAAAAAAGATAAATGTTATTGAAGGATGTTCAATTGATTTTAAATGAACTTGTTGACCTCTAATTGTCCCATCATTTAGTCGATGCTGTTCCCATTCAATTTTTATTATTTTTGTGGAAACTGGGGAATATACTTTTATTGTGTTATTATTTGTATAAGTTTCATATGGATTGAAATAATGTTTATTTGATGTTGGATAATCATCATTTGGATAACCATGACCTATTGTTGATCGATATTTACTTATATTTGAAATATATTGTAAATCAATCCAATCATTTTCAACAAACTGAGGGACTGGACCTAAGGAGTCTAATAATGGTGGTAAATATATAAAGCCTAAAATTGTGCTAGATATTATTAAAGTTCCGATAACACTAAAAAGAATTATAATTGATTTTTTTCTCATATCTCCTAAAATCCTTTTTGAAAATAAATTAATATAATATTATATAGACTTGTTAGATTTAAATTTATACTTTATTAAGTCTATATAATTAAATTTTTTAAAGAAAAGAGATATTTCTATGACTTTTATTGGAATTAAAGAAATTGATTATATTATATACTTGATTACATGTAATTGTTGCTGTAATTAGGAATATAAAAAATTAGCTCTAAATACAATAAAGAAAATGACTTAGAAAAATATATAGTGGAATAATTTCTTTTTGTTTGTTATTTTCTTCAAATATCTTTTTCAAATCAAAAGTTATTCTTTTTATTTCGGCAAAATTTAAAAATCAATAGTAAAAAAGAGATTTAATTATCTTTTTGAAACTTATTTTTGTTCCGTTATTTATAAAAATAAAAACTAATAAAATAATATATATTATTTTGTATAGATTTGTATTATTAAGGCTTATTCTTTACTAATTTTAAATTAAAGAAATTGACAAATTGTTATTATTGTAAAACTAAGATAGGAGATATTCCTTATCGATGTAAATTCTGTGGTATGATTTTTTGTAATAAACATAGATTACCTGAAAATCATTTATGTCCTTTTGATTTAAGAAGGAAGAGTATTAATAGAAATTCATTAACTGATTCTCATTTGCTTTACCAAGATGCTCTTGATTTTATGAATGGAAGGTTAACAGTTGATAAAATTTATAATTATGTAACTACTAAATCGATGTCCAAATCAGAAGCAATCAATTTATTAAGTAATTTCATAGAAAATAGTAATGATAATGAAATAAGAAAGATGAGTATCCTTGCCTTTAAGGAATTAGAATTAAAAGATGATAAAGTTTTTGACGTATTAGAAAGTTGTCTTCTTTCAGATGAAGATTTAGAGATAAAAAAAAATGCAAAAGAAATAATTGCTTATATATTTCCAAAAAAAAGTAAAGACTTATTAAATTGGCTAAGTAAACATGATAAATTTTAAAAAGAATTAGATGAAAATAGATTATAAATATCCATTGATTTTTTTATGATTCAATCTGAGTCAAATAATCTTTAGTCTCCTTGATTGCAAATTCATTGGTACCATTATTTTTTAGTCGCGAATAAGTTATCCACCACATTATTAATGATATTATAATTCCTATCATTGAGCAATAAAGAATTAGGTTTGGCACCCCTAATAAATCTCCTAAAGGTCCGGCAAGAATCGTTGCAATTGGTGATATTGCCATTGATAAAGCATAGTCTATAGAAGATATTCTTCCCATCTTATCAGCAGGTACCTTTAATTGCATAGTAGTTAAATAAATAGTGTTTATGATTGGAATTACTAAACCATAAAAAGCAATAACAATAGCCATAAATAAAAAAGAACCATGAGGTGAAACTGCAAAAATTCCAATAGTTAACATTATAATCAATTCTCCCATGAAATAAATTGAAACACTATGTTTCCAACTTTTTTTGATTGAAGAAATTAATGCACCTATTATCATTCCACCATATAAAAATGTGTCAACAAATGCTAAATCTGAAGCAGTACCAGAATGATTGAAAGATATAAAATAAGGTAAAAGAAGACTAAATGGTCTCATTAAAAAGTTTACAAACATTGCTATCAAGAGCATCATAAAGATAAGAGGAATTAATCTTAAAGTCTTAAAACCAATTTTAAGATCGTTAATAAATGAATTTTTCTTTTTCGATATCATTTCTGGCTTAATTAATGGGATTTTAATAAAAAATAATGGTGTTAAAGCAATTAGGAATGTTATTGGATCTATCCACAGTATTATTTTTATAGGAAATAAAGCTAGAAGCATTGCAGATATAATTGGTGCTAGAATTTGAAGAAAACTTGTTAATAGAAAATTAGCACCATTCATTCTACTTAATTTATCCTTCGGAATCATCGTAGGAACAATAGCACTTACTATAGGTATATGAAATCCTTGGAATGTCCCTAAAAATGCGTTTATTATTATTATCAAAATTGGATTTGCTATCTCTAAATTAAATATAATAATTATTATTAGTGTGACAAAAGCTTGAAGAGAATCTGCAATGATTATAATTTTTTTTCGGTTCCATCTATCTGTAATTACACCAGCAATAAGAAATACAATAGTTAATGGTAAAAGGTAAGCAAAACTGGCTAATGAAAGAATAGTTGGATTTTCATAAACAATTGTTAACCACCAAACTATTATGAATTGCGTAATAGATGAGCCTAATATTGAAAATAATTGCCCTACCCAGAAAAATACATAACTTTTAAAAGTATCCTTATTTGCTGTTTCTTCTAAACTAAATCCCCTAATTTCCTTTTATTTTATTTTTTTAAAATAGGTATTAACTTTTTTTTATTACATTTTATCAATTAATTCATCAATTATTGATATTACTTCTTCGGAAGTACTTGTGAATTTAAACACACTTTCTTCAAGTTTACCCTCGATTCCTTCTGCAACCATCTCATATATTAAATTTTCAGCAGCTTCACTTGATTTACCCAATGCTAGGGCAAGTTTCTCAATAGGTAACTTATTATGGAGCTTGATTAAACCATATACTCTCTTTTTTATTCTTTCTTTGGTGATATCTTGCTTAACTGCTATAT
>JBHLQA010000405.1:0-3514 GCA_048885285.1 Candidatus Odinarchaeota archaeon | reverse complement strand
AAAATTTAAATTATCATCATTAGAAATTAAAACACGATGTAGTTTTGCGAAATTACTTATGTCGTTATAAATAATTAGTAAATAATACTTTAAGATAAATTATTTTCCTTCTTGGTTTTTAAAGAGTTTATCAAAATTTCTAATTCTAATTTAAAATCTTTCCATAAAAGTGGTAAATTTTCTGCAAGTGGTAATAATTTCTCTTTATCTAAATTTATTCCATATCCATGAATAAAGAAATGTCGAAATGCTCGATATTCATCGAGTCTATTAGAAAGTTCAAGGGAGATTATGTTATTATTAACTGAAAGATCTAATAAATCCTTATGCCATGATTCTGATGATGGAACAGAGATATCTTCAAATTTTAGTATTCTCTTAATAAGATTTTCCATCCCTTATATGCATTTTGAAGAAAAGTAGCAATTGCGGCTAACTCTATTATTGTTGTTTTTTTTCGTTTCATTACCTTATTTAAAGCTTCAAGGGTTTTTACCATATGCTCTTCTTCAGCTTCAATTTCATTGATGAGCTTATCCATATATTTTAACACATTTTTTTTCAATTATTTGATTAAATAAGGATTTCTCAGATAAATCAATAAGATCTACAGGTTTTGATAAATTTCTTAATAATTCTCCATAAAATTTGAAGAATAAATTCGGTTTTATTCCATGAACGGCAAGATCAATATCATTATATTCAAAATTGTCTAATGAAGACCCAAATAGATAGACTGAAGAGACATTATATTTTTTTGCAAACTGTACAATAATTTCTTTTTCTTCTTCACTTATCATGTTATGATCTTCGACTTTTAGTATTTATTTATATTTAGTTAAGTTTATCAAATTTATTAATAATATAGATTTTTATGTTAAATTTCATTGTTGATTGTATTTTTCCCAATAACTCAGAAAAAAAATACAGTTGAATCGACTAAGAATTCTTGATCCTTAAATTTAAAAGCTTAATTACACATTGATCACTCAAATTTCTACCGAGCGTTCTGACAAGGGGCTCGAACCTTATGGAGTCGAAACAACTGCTCATCTATATGAACAACAAGTAAATATAAATAAATAGATGAGTGTGATTAATTATTGAGAACTATTCAACAAGCTGGGTATTAGCATTATGAGTTTCTAATATAGTCTCAAGGGCAATTTTCTTTTGTTCTAACTTTTTTATTGAAGTTTCAAGCTGTATATCTGACAATTGAGCGACTTCTTTTTCTTCTTCTTCACTGGTAGCTATTCGCCTTCTTCTAAAAGCAAAAATATTTCGTTCATTAATGACGTCTAGCTGTGCTAACTCGCTTCTTAGACCATCTATCATGAGTTTTAATCTAGCGAGAGTTAATGCTTTATTATCTACTTCAATCATGGAATTGGGAAGAACAGTTAAATTGGTAGGAGAGCTTCCACAATTATTTACAGCATGAATCGTCATAAAGTTAATGATATCATTACAAATGATATAGGATTTGAAAAAGTAGAGGCATTAAAAGTTCATAATCCATTAAACTAATTGAAAATTAATCGTCATAAGAATTTATTACTAAAAAGACAAGAGTATAGTATAATGAATATTTAGCAGCACTTTTCAATAATTAAAATCTATAACCGCTTCACGATCTTTTTTGAATATATAAAAAATGAATGAAAGGATGGTTAGTTTTAAGTAATAATAATTTCCCCATATTCTAAAGCATCTATGATAAGAGAAGATGCGTCCTTAATTTTTTCAAATTCTTCGGGAGTATAACAGATATATTCAATATGTCTAGGAAAATCAAATTTTTTTAGTAAAGAAGGCATTCTTTCAATAAAAGGAATTTCTTGGAAGAAATTTGATACAATTATGATATCTAAGTCAGAATTTAATGTAGCATTTCCTCTAATTCGGGAACCAAAAATTATAATGACTTTGGGTTTGTAATCTTTAATTATCTGTGGTAATAATGTCTTTTTAAAAAGTTTAATTAATTTATCATCCTTCATTTTCTAATAATTCCTTATATCTATATTCTAAATGTTCAAATATATGTTTTGCTTTTTCTACTTTATCTTTGGCTATATCTTCATTATAAATTTCATATGGTACTTTTTCAGATACATCAGGATATCGAGAGAAAGTATAATCTCCTGTTAAATCGATGACTTCATCCAAAATTTGATTCGATAAGTTTAATCTTTTTCCTAAATCTTCAATATAATGAATTTTAGGAATTTTTTTTCCTTCAAAAGCAAAAATTGATTTTAATAATTTTTCAACTGATTGATGAGAGAGAAAGGCTGCTATATCATATCCCCCAATAGTTATATTTTTCTCAGCAATTTCTAAGTCATGTTTGGCTTGTTTCAATCATTTTAGAGCGATATCTTTATTCATATATAGCGTATTAATTGATATTAGACATTTGTTCTTATTATATGAATAGAGTTTACTACTTAAATTTTTTAACTTTCATTAACTTTTAAAATATTCTTAAAAACAAGAATAATAATATGATACTTTTACGATACATTTAGATTTCCAGAGGATTCATTTGTTTCCTTATCAGGATTATTAATTGTCTTTTTAGAGCTAGGGTTGATTTTTAAAACTTCTTCATAGATTAAAATATTCTTATAGTTTATAAATGAAAAAAGTATAGACAACCAATGATTTCTTATATCAAGAGTATATTACAAACAATATTGAATTAAAAGAAACAGAATTTGTAAGAAATTTGATGGAGATAAAACATGAGTAGTGTCTCAATTAAAGGAGGAGATATTCTAAAGATATATACTGATGGTGCAGCACGAGGTAATCCCGGACCAGCAGCGTATGCTTTTATATTTGCTAATAATGATAATATTATTCATGAAGGCTCTGGATATATTGGAACTGCAACCAACAATACTGCGGAATATCAAGCAATAATCAACGCATTAAGAACAGCTTACAAGCTCCATAAAGGTCAGCTCCAAATATACTCTGATAGTAATTTAGTAGTTCAGCAGATTAATAGGAGATGGAAAATCAACTATCCACATCTTTTAGAATTGTGTAATGAAGTGCACCAGCTCAGTAAAAAATATAAAAAGGTAGAGTTTTTTTATATGACTAGGAATAATCCCTATATTCAAAAATGCGATGAGTTGTGTAACTCCCAGCTTGATAGAGTAGTCTATGAAGACCAGAGAGAAGATTCATAATCTTCTGTTGCTTTATTGAACTCTCTATTCTTTCTTTTATAAAGAATAGAGTATTACTTATTGAGTGAATTGAAGTTTCTTTCTCTAATTTAAAACCATAACCACTTCCCTGTCTATTTATAAAAAATTACCTAAATATAAATATAATATTATGAATTTTTAAATCAAAATATAAATTAATGCTACGTCCAAAATGATTGAAGCACATGATAAATCCATCGAAGAGTTATATAAAATTTTAAATATAAATAAAGAAGGATTATCTTCTGCGGAAGCTGAACAACGATTAGAGACATATGGGAAAAATG
>JBHLQA010000404.1:0-3521 GCA_048885285.1 Candidatus Odinarchaeota archaeon | reverse complement strand
TGAACAATCTTTAATAATAAATGTTTATTGTATTTTTTATTTAAGTTAGTTTTTTTTTTTTAAGAAAACACTAATAAATTAAAGAATTTTATTCAATTATGCCAAAATTATGAAATCTTAAAATATTTATCGATTTGGATAATAGGACATAACGATTTGCTTAAATAGGACAGAAATATTATTATTATTCGCCTAAAAAATAGAGGTGATAAATTTGCCAAAAAGAATTTTAAGAGTTAATATGACCAACCTTGAAGCTAAATTTGAAGATCTACCTGAAGATTATGCTGCTTTAGGTGGGCGTGGAATGACTTCAACTATAGTTGCTAAAGAGGTACCCCCAACGTGTAATCCATTAGGGATTCATAACAAATTGGTTCTTGCTCCAGGAATTGTAACTGGAACCAAAGCTCCTTCAAGTGGAAGAATTTCAGTAGGTGGAAAGTCTCCTTTAACTGGAGGTATTAAAGAAGCTAATGCTGGTACTCCTTTCTCGCAAATGTTAGCTAGACTACGTATTGGAGCAGTTATTGTAGAAGGTAAACATGCAGGAGTTGATTATTATCTCATAAAGATAACAAATGAAGGAACCGAATTCATAAACGCTAACAAATGGTCTAACAAAGGTTTATACGGTGTTTATAAAGATTTACATAAAGAATTTGGGGATAAAGTAGGAATTTGTGGAGTAGGAATTGCAGCTGAACTTTTAGGAGGTAATTCAGGTGTCTGCTTTGCTGATCCTGAGGGATTGCCTAGTAGATATTCAGGAAGGGGCGGTATGGGGGCTGTAATGGCATCTAAAGGATTAAAATTCATAATTGTTGATGATACAGAAGCCCCAGGAGTAGAAATTGCAAATGAAGAAATTTTCTCTCAAGGCATTAAAAAACTTAGAGATGCTCTTACATCTCATGACGTTACAAAACCAGGAGGAGCCCTCAATTCATATGGTACTTCTGTATTAGTAAATATAATAAATGAAGCAGGAGGTCTCCCACAAAGAAACTTCTCCGCGGGACAAGATGACAGGGCAGAGAAAGTCTCTGGTGAGGCTAAAGCTGAGGAAATAAAGAAAAGAGGCGGACAACGCCCTCATTTTTGCAATCCTGGTTGTATCATTCAATGTTCTGAAGTATGGTGTAAACCAGGTGGAAAAGATCCCGTTGGAGTACTTGAATACGAGAGCGTTTGGGCTCTTGGTCCTAATAGTGGTATCTATAATTTAGATGATATTGGTGAGTTAAATAGAGCTTGTAATGATTTAGGATTAGACACAATTGAAGCCGGAGATACAATTGCTGTAGCAATGGAAGGTGGATTAATTGAGTTTGGAGATGGAAAAGGAGCTTTAAAACTAACGGATGAAATAAGAAAAAAAACACCAACAGGAAAAATACTAGCTAATGGGACAGAAATTACAGGCAAAGTTTTAGGAGTAACAAGGATACCAACCGTTAAAGGTCAAAGCTTACCAGCATATGACCCAAGAGCAATAAAAGGAATTGGAGTCACCTATGCAACAACTCCTATGGGAGCAGATCATACAGCAGGTTATTGCATAGCTCCTGAAATAATGGGTGTGGGTGGCCAGGTAGATCCTTTAAGTCCTGAAAAAGCAGAGGTATCTCGAAACCTACAATTAGCAACTGCAGCTGTAGATGCGACTGGATATTGTTTATTCATTGCTTTTGCTGTACTTGATATCCCTGAAGGATTACAAGGTGTTGTAGAATCGTTAAACGGAGTTTTAGGGACAAATCTGACTGTAGATGATGTAGCACCTATTGGAAAATCAATTATTGATACTGAATTAGAATTCAATAAAAAAGCAGGGTTTACACCAATACACGACAGACTTCCTGAATTCTTCTTAGAAGAAAAACTCCCCCCACATAATACCGTATTTGATGTACCAGACTCAGATTTAGACAGTGTATTCTAATCTATCTTTCGATTGAATTATGCCAATCTATATTAAAATATTTGGAGATTTACGGAAGAAAATAGATCCTAATATTTCGGGAACATATTCACTACGACTAGAAATTAATGCTTCAGAAGTAGACAGAATTAATGTTCTCCTGAAAAAGTTAAACATTAATGAGAATGAGGTTACTCATATATTCGTAAATGGAAAATATGCGGGATTTAAAAAAAAAATACATAATGGAGAAACTGTAGCATTATTCCCACGAAATATGGCATTATTATATAAATGGTATTTTACTCGAGAAGAAGATGAATAACTCATTCATTTCGATTACGGTAAAGTTTTTTGCTACATTAAGAAAATATGGACCAGATAAAGAATTATTAACAATTCCGAAGAATAGTGAAGTTAAGTTGCTATTTGATAAGTATAATGTCCCAAAAAATGAGAGAAACGCAATTATTTTAATTAATGGAAGGCCTCATAAAAATTTGAAGACAATTCTTAATGATGGAGATTTAATTGCGATTTTTCCCCCTATAGGGGGAGGATAATCCTTTAAATTACTAAATCTTTTTTTTTTCATTTTATTATAAATTATAAAAATTCTTATTTTGTTTTACTTCTTTGTATAATATCAAATTAAAGATTTTAACTTAGAATATTCAAATTTAGCACAAATTCGACAGATTTTCTGAAAATATTAATAAATGTACGAGATATCATAACGGAAATTACCAATTTCTTATACAATATTATGTAAAATCTAAAATATTCGTATTGATATTATATAAAAAATCAGATATTATTTGTGAGTAATTTTATAATAATGACATTAACAGAAAAGGAACTACAGGAATCTGAAGAAAAGTTTAGACTTTTGTTTAAGAGTGGTTTGATTCCAGCTTTTGTTTGGCAAAAAGTTGATGAAGACTTTATTTTAATTGATTATAATGATGCTGCTGAAGATATGACTAAAGGTAATATTAGTAAGCTTTTAAAAATTAGAGATACGGAAATGTACGAAAATAATAACCAAATATTAAAAGATTTAAGAATTTGTTTCAATGATAAAACAACTATTATTCGTAAAATGAATTATATAATGCAAACCACTCAAGAAGTAAAAGATTTAATTATAAAGTATACTTATTTACCTCCAGATTTAGTTATAGTCTATTCTGAAGATATTACTAAAAGAAAGAATTATGAGCGAAAATTAAAGGAATCTGAAATGAAGTTCAGATCAATATTCGAAGCGATTCCAGACTTATATTTTTTACTCTCTGAGAGTACTATGGTTTTAGATTATCGAGGGAAAACTGAAGATTTATATCTTAATCCAGAACAATTTATGGGAAAAAAGTTGATCGATATCTTACCATCTCCTCTGGGAGAAAAGACATTGGAATTTGTAACGAATACAATTGCAACAAAACAAACTCATAGTTTTGAATATGAATTACCGATTCAAAATATAATACATTATTATGAGGCAAGATTTTTTTATCTTTCTCAAAAAAGAATCTCTTGTTTTATTCGAGATATCACTGATAAAAAAGAAGTGGAAAAAGAAATTTATAATTTA
>JBHLQA010000403.1:0-3538 GCA_048885285.1 Candidatus Odinarchaeota archaeon | reverse complement strand
TAAAAAATGGAACAAATCTAAATAGATATTGGCGTAGAGCATTCGCTCCTGAATATAAGAATGGAATGACGGATTTGAATGAATTTTCAACTCCCGAACAAGTTATTATTGTGAAGAATCTACTTCAAAAATATTGGAATAATGAAAATATTAATTTATATATATTAGACATGCATGAAACTTCTCTATTGAAAAGATTCCCAGTTGAATTAAGTGAAAAATTAAGTCTATCGTATAAGTTTGATCATTGGTTAAAAGAGGGCATAATTTTAAATATAATAAACTTATATGGTATCCCTCATAATCAGAACCCTTTGTTTATCAAAAAAAATCCTTCGGCAAATTATAGATACCTAAATTTAACTCAAAAACAATTTGAATTGGTTTTTGAAAAACTTCATGAATATTTACTAAGAAACAGAGGTAAATTACCTTTTTATTTTTGCTATAGTAACAAGAGTAAAGAGTATTGCGTGAAACTTGCTAATATAGTATATAATAAATTAAAAGAAAAACTAAGGGAGACTTATTTCACCGCATTTAGCCATAGTTTTATAAATCATGGATGCTTTGTAAGAATGAGTGACGCTACTTCTCGACCTAGAATATTCTCTATGGAATTAGAGTCCCAGAAACATTTCTTTAACATTTTTGAAGAAATAAAAAAATCAGAATTAGACCCTAATTATTTTGAAAATAAACTTAATCTTATAAATGTAAGTATAGAATTAGCCCTCGAAACTATTAAAACAATGATAGATTTAGTTTAGCTTCTAAACTACAAGAAAATAAAATATTTAATAAAATTAAGAATTTATAAAATTTAGAGTTGCTCCTACTAAAACACATTCATTTTTTTTTTGTGAGTGCCCACCTTTTTTCAAAACTAATAAATTCTGTGATAAAGAATTTAAGATCATTTTATTTTCTCTAAAATTTTTAAATTTTATTACTTTATCGTTTTTGCAATGGATTAGCATGACCTTTTTTGATATTTGATTCCAATCTTCAGTAGATAATTCTTTTTGAGTTTTTTGAAATAATAAATATGGTGATAATTTAATATTATCTTCTTCATTTGGAAAGAGTTTAACTCCTTTCATTAAATAACTCAACATAACTATGGGGTTATATTTTGGTATGTTTTGTTTATAGTTGGACATTGAAGAAATTGCTATAATTTTTTCAATTTTTTTATTTAAAAAACCTCCAGCTAAAGCAGTTATTCCACCAATACTAAATCCTATACAATATATTTTAATATTTGAAAATTCTTCTTTACTTTGAACCCATTCAATTATTTTTTGAAAATCTTCAATTCTTTTTAAGAATTCACTCCTTTTACCTGTTTTTTTTGATTTTCCTGTGCCTCTAGCATCATAGGCAAGAATTATATAACCATGAAGTGCTAAAGGAAAATAAAAATATTCAAGTTTTTCATTTGTATCCGAAAAACCATGACAGACTATAATTAAAGCATTTTTAGAACTAATTATCGATTTATTCTGATTTTTTACCAGATTTCCAAATATAAATCCATCAGAAACATTTATTTTTATGGTTGTTACCTCTAAATCCTTTTGATAAAGTCTTTTCCAACGATCAAACCAAAGATCTCTAAAAGAAAAATAAATCTCAAAGGGTGTATAAACGATTAGAAAGGTAGTTAGTGATAAAATAAAACATCTTGAAAAAGCAGTTGTATAGCATGGATTTCCTAACCAAATATTTACTTCCCAGATATACCAACTAAATAATATATCAATAATTATTATAATAATACGTTTATGTGTATTTGAAAGCAAATTTTTCAACTAAATAATATAATCAGATATAATTTAACCGATTAAATAATAAAAAAATAAAATTTTATGGCTTATTTGGTTTCGGACACCCATGATCATGGGCTACTTTACAATCTGGTTTACTTTTTAAACCTGGACAAGGTTTACATTTTACTTCTCGTAGCATCTTAACTACTTCATCAATTTCCATTCCGAATTCTTCATCCTCAGTCTCCTCAGCAATCATTTCATCATCTTCAGGGATTTCATAAATAACATCATCTTCTAAATTATCTTTCCAATCATCCAAATCCAAGATTTCATCTCCTTCCTCGTCTACTTTACCATCTGGAAGCTCAAAATCCTCCTCTTTACTTGAGGTGGTCTTTTTTGAAGTTTTTTTTTTAGCCATAGTTAATACTCACGATTATTTATGATTTGTATCTATCTTATTTTAAATATTTAATCTTTGTTAAAATTTATTTTTAATTTGATTTTATGTCAAAAATTACTGATTTATATTATTGTGTTATTAGAAATTTTTTTCTCAATATCTTCTATTTGTCTAAATAAATCAGTATTATTATGAAATTGGTTATAAAATATTTTAATTTTTGTCATAATAGAATCCAATTCATTTAATGAATAGATTTCATAATTTTTTACGTCGAATCGAGGGTAAAAATATTTAAATGGAATTTTTTGAGGTTCTTTTTTTAAATTAAGTAAATCTCTTAAAATGTTATAATTTATATTAGAATTTAGAAAAAACTCATCTAAAAACAATAAGCTCACCAAAGAATTAGCCAAGTTTATAAAAAACTTAAGGATTGTATTTATTTGAGTATGGTATTTGTTATAAAACTTCTTGAATTCAGGAGTATTCATTATCATGATATCTTTTGAGTTAAGATCATATTTTAATTGAGAAAGGAGCTGTATAATATTTCCAATTCGTGATAAAATTAGAGGTATTTTTCTTGGTAATGGTAATCTTTTAATGAAACTACCATTAAATCGTAAATACCCTCCTGACATGTGTAAAGTACCAAATAATGTTTTAAACACCAGATCTAATATGTTTGAATTAAGAATTGTTAACAATCCGAATAATTGATCAGTGTTGAATGAAGGAATTTTTATAAAGTAAAGACCAGTTATATTAGTGAATATCCCTGGATCATAATAACAAGTTAAATCTTTCGCAATTTCCCTAAAGATTAGTTTTTCACTAGCCATTTCATTCCAAATATGATCAAAATTATTATGGTAATTAAAGTATGAAATTTTGATATCTTTTCCAGCAATTTTTATTCTTTTATTAAATTTAATATAGTATTTTTCTATATTGCCTGTTCCAATTAATAACAAATCATTATTAGATTGGCGTTCATTACTTATATTATCAAAATATTTTCGATATTTTAAGAAACCAAAAGGTCGATATATTATTTTTAAATCCTTAAAGGTATCAGAAAAAGTTTTAAAATTATTAAATAAATAAGTTACTAAATTTATATTTCCTGAAATTGGTATAACATTGGAGGGAAATTTCTGAATCAAATCTTTATTATATTTTTTAATCTTAATTCTGCTAATTTCAAGTAAATCATTCATATTACTTAATATTTTAATTTTTAAATCTTGATTCTTACTTTGAACATTTTTTTTTAAAGATAAAATTATGGGATAGGTAGCAGTATTTTGAAATATAGGTAAAGACGACATATTTATAATTTCTTTAATATCGGATT
>JBHLQA010000402.1:0-3539 GCA_048885285.1 Candidatus Odinarchaeota archaeon | reverse complement strand
CAGGATTAGTATAATTATCTAAATATTCCTCTGTAGCCGCTGCCCATGCATCATCAGTAGGATTACCAAGATCACGAGCCAAAGTTGTTGTTAAAGGACCCCCAAAACCACTGTTATAATCATAAAATTCAAGTTTTGTATCATCTCCCCCTCCGTCAGAACCGAAAATATAGATATCATTACCACCCATAAAAGCGTCCAAATTATCCATTCCGGTGGTTAATTGACTACCATGGGAAGTATGACCGTAAGCTATATTTAGATCTACTTTAGCGGCATTAATCCACTTAATCGGAATGCTTTTTAGATCTTTTAAATGAGCACAATTGTGATCGATTATATTTATTGCTGGTCCTAAGTTAGTTGTATAATCATTATCATCATTATCATCATCGGACTCAGTTTCAGCATTTATTATCCAATAGTAAGCCCCAACTCCTGCAATAATAGCAATACTTAAACATGAAATAATAATAATTGTTGTGGTTTTTTTTTCCACATAAATTACCCCGCTTTGATTAAATTTGAAATATTTTTTGTTAGAATTGAAATCTTAAAATAATAAGTAAATGAGTACTATATAAAAATTTAGATTCTAATTTAGTAGAACTATAACGAATTTCGTCGCGAAGCATATTTAAGTAATGATCGATTCCGAAGATTTTCATATTCATTTTATTAACATTATCGATTTTTTGTACGAAATTAATGACCCTTGATCGTTTTCCTACAAATAATTTTAAATTCAATTCAACAATTCCTTACCTATCAATATACCATAAAAAATAATTATAAAGTGATGTGAAATTTCCTTCGAGGATTTAACTAAAAAATTAGAGGAACTAATGAAAGACACGAAAGAGCTTGAATTAGTTGATGTTGAGCTATTTGCTGAATACTTAGAATTTCAGGCTTTACCAGGAATGATTGCCTCCGCAGCTCAAGCAGCAGGCATACCCGCACTCGGAAAAGCCGAATGGACTCCCTCCAAATTTCAACTTGATATTGACTTTCCAGGAAAAATTGAAACAATCGAATTTGTCCGGACAAATGGAAAGAGAGCTGTAATCGGTGGTGAAGTTGTTCCCCCATTCTATAATTTCTTAGGACTTGACAAAAGAAATCCTAATCCGCCGTTAGTAACCTACGACGTTTTCGATATGGGCTCAAAAATGATGCTCCCTAAGCCAATTAAACAAGAATATGGGGACGTTCTCGCCCACCCTGCAGATTGGGCTAAATTTGCAGTAGATAAATTTGGTGCAGATTGCATTACCTTTCACAGTCTAGAAATTGATCCAGCGATGGGTGACGCACCGGTCTCTCAATCTGTCAAATATTTAGAAGATATTCTTCAAGCTGTTGATGTTCCAGTAATAATTGGCTGTTCCGGAAATAAAAAGAAGGATATGGAATTATTTGAAGCTACCGCACCTGTCGCTGAAAGTGATGTTTTAATGTTATCGGCGGCAGATAAAGCTACTTGGGAAGAGGTTATCCCTCTTGCAGTGAAATATGACCACAACTGCCTACTCTGGACTTCTTTAGATCTTAATAATCAAATCAAAATGAATAAAGATGCCTTAGAATTAGGATTACCAAGAAATAGAATTGTGATGGACCCAACTTGCGCTACACTCGGTTATGGTATGGAGTATAGTTTCAGTATCTACCAAAGAATGAGGATTGCGGGATTACTGGGTGAAGAAGATTTAGCTTATCCTATTAGTGGTGGAACTACCAATGCGTGGGGTGCCCGTGAAGCTTGGATGAGCGAAAAACAAGTTCCTGAATGGGGTCTAAGGCAATATAGAGGACCAATCTGGGAAGTATTAAATGCGTTGAGCTTAACGCTTGTAGGACTAGATTTAGCCATGATGTTTCACCCAGTGGCGGCGAAACACGTTAAGGACATTACTGCACAATTTTTCTCAGAAATCCCCAAAATTTTGGAAGAAAAGGGCTATTATGACTGGGCATCAGCGAATTTGAAGCGTTAAAATACTATTTAAATTTTTATTTTTTAAATTCTGTTTTTTTAATAAAGTTTAATAAATTTTAAATAATCTTAATAAATTCTATTTTAGAAATCGCATTTATAATTGAATGTTAGTTTTTTAGTAATTCTCTTATGAGTAAAAATTTATATACTTCAATCGGTTAAATTATTATAGATTAAAAATACTCTTTAAAACTCTTTCTTTTATTTTATATGAGAGAATTTAAAATTAATGATTATTTAACAATAAGATTAGAGAATAACACTACTTATGTTTATGTAAAAAATAAGCGTTTTATACAATGTAGACGATTAGTCTTAAATTTCTATAAAGATGATATAGAATATTTTAATGGAATCCAATCAATTGACGAGTTACCAAATACTTATGAGAAGTATTTAATAGATAGGTATATATATAAAAATGGGATTCATGGAGAATTAGAGGTTGATGAGGATTTAGATTTTAAAGAAGATATTATATCTCCTGAGGATGAATTTTGGGGGCATTGTAGTAATCTCCAAACATGGTATGAACATGAATATAATACACGATTATTAAAATCAGATTTAGCTTTTCCACTTCTTAAAGAATTGATAAGGGTGGGAGATACTTTAGCAAAGAAAGTTTTTAAAGAAGAGGTGGTTAATCGTCTTACTTCTGGGAATTTAAATGTTATATTTTTTTTACTAAGCCAAGGATATTTAGATTACTTTACGAAAGAGGAGAAGGAACTAGTTTTGAACAATTTCGAAGAGCATATAGAAAAATTAATTAATATCTCATCAAAAGATGATAGAAAACTAAAAAATATTGAATTTTGGTTAATTAAATGGTTCTTAGAGGAAAAGAAATCTCCTATCTCAGAGAAACTTTATTTGAACAAACTAATTAACATTGCTAAAGGATCTAATAAAGTTGAATTTGAAAGACTTTTAATGGAGCCCTTGGAGGATCATTTTCGCCACAATAAAGACGATTTGAATAAGATTTTGTATAATACTTCAATTCATTTTTTAAATTACTTAATACATTTGTTTGTAAAATATAACAGAATTATAGTTAAAGGGAAATATGGAGAGGAATTATGTTTAAATGCTTATGCAGAAGCTTATTTTAAGTCCATTCAAACCTTACTACCATCACTTCTTAATAGTTGGTTAATTAATATTCTCCCCAAACTCAATGAAAAAACTATTAGATATATGTTTAGATTTAATTTTTTTAATAAACTTACTTATGAGGATTTAAAGTCTTACTTAAATGAACCATCGTTTAAACTATTAAATTATTTTGTGATATTTAATAAAGAGGTATTTTTTATTGATGAATATAGTATTACGGGTCAGGACTACACAAAAAGTAATATCGCAAAAACGTGGATCTATAATCGAAAGCTCGAAAATCCCCGATTATGGCTGAGAGGTAAATCTATTAAAAATATAAAGGATATTTATGGTTTAGACAAATTAACTGACTTAGAAATTCTTAATTTATCAGATAATGAAATATCAGTTTTTGACGGTTTAGAAAATCTTA
>JBHLQA010000401.1:0-3540 GCA_048885285.1 Candidatus Odinarchaeota archaeon | reverse complement strand
ATTGTGGAGCCCGTATTATGAGTAAAGAACAGAGATTCTGTGAGAAATGTGGAGTAGATCTTAGTGAGATGTAATAAAGAACTAAAAAATAAAATATTGATAAGAATTCGTAATTTTTAAACCAATTCTAAATAGATTTTATATGAATATGATTTAGTGTTGATACTTTTGGTTTAAACGTTTAATAAATTATATTAAAGAATAAGAGTTTTTGATTTTTAGAGGGAACTACTTAAGATTTTTCCTTTTTGCCTTAATTACTGCTTTTCCCATCTCCCTCACCCTATCAAAAGGTGTCTCTCCATCTTCTCTCAATCGCATTTTTATTGCTTCTTCAGGGCAAGCTGTAGCACATAGACCACATCCAAGACATTTCTCTCTTGATACAACAGCGATATCATCTAATTCTATCGCTCCAACAGGACAACGTTCAACACAAGTTCCACAAGAAATACAGAGTTCTTCATCAATAATTGATTCAAACATGGCATTCAAAAATCTATGTTTATCTAGTCCTTTTTCAGTAATTCCTTTCATTGTTAGACAACAGCAAGGACAACAATTACAAATATTTGATAAGTGTTTGGAATTCGCTCCCGCGTGTACGCAACCCGCTTCGTCTGTTTCTTTAATTATTTTTATCGCTTCATCTGCAGTTATTTCTCTTCCAATACCGGACTCAATATAATATTCAGCAGCTACACCAAAACTAAGACAAGATTCAATAGGGCGATTACATCCCTCTCCATTTAATTTGGCCTCCTTACGGCATATACAATCTGCTACAGAAATCACTCGTGCGTTTCTGATACTTTCCTCTAATTTATGATAAGGATAAAGAGTAGTATTGGATTCAATTAGTTGTTCCATAGGAATTACTTTAAATCCGGGAACATTACTAATTCCCATTTCATCTTGATAAGCTGTATCATAATATTGCTTATAATATTTGGCAAGCTCTTCATCTATTTTATTAACAGAGTATTCATATATACCTATCATAAAAGGCGCAGCATTGTACAGAGTCTTATTATTTCTTCGCATTTTAAAAATCAAACCCTTTTTTGCCATCGAATCTAACTTACTTTCCAATTCACTAACATCCATTCCAGATCTTTGTGCAATTTCACTTGTCTCTTCAGGAATCCGAGTTAATTTTATTGCTAATTTTGCTTCTTCTTCAGTAAAAAGCCTTTTTAAAATTTTAATTTCAACTCCAGATGGAGTTTCAGGATAACCTAAAGGGAATTGATTTAAGAATTCTCTTAACTTAAAATAAACCTCATCAGACATTCTGATCAATTATCAGATAAAGTATTTTACTTTTTAATAGTTATCTATTTTTGATTTTTTCTATGTTGTTTTACTTATCACCTAACTATAATTCTTTATAAAAAAAATGGGAGACAGGTAGTAAAACCTAATAGAATTCCCGTTATTATCCCTCCAATTAGCAGTGAAAGTGCCATTTTAGGATTAAAAGGAATTTTATTTACCATATACCATACAGCAATTATTATATCTGTGATCGCTATAAATGACCCAAATGCCACGATATAATAAATTGTTTGTTCATGAGGGTATATTGATACACTTATATCCATGATTCTATTCATTGTAAAAGGATCAATAATTCCACTAAAATTAATAAAGTTAAATATCAACCTATCGGGTAAAGGTTCTAATACAAAAATTAAAGCCATTGTAAGCCAATTGAATAAAATTCCAAACGCTAAAGCAATATAAATCGACCCCAAAAGGAGTCGTGGTCTTCTTAATTTATTAATCTCCTTTATATCCTTTAATCCTTTATCTCCAACTTTCATTCTCTCTTTAAAATAAGTTCCACGTAATCTTACCAATGTGAAAATTCCAATTAATAACATTATGAAAAATAAAATAAACTTCATAAATCCAAAAAAGATTATAGCAAATTCATTAAACGCAATACACCAAGCCTCTAAGCCATTAAAAAGATCAGCAAAAATATTATTAAGATCTTTATATAAAGTGGGGAATCTCATCTATAATTTATTTTACCTCAAATATTTAAAGTCTACAAAGAAATTTATCATATCTATTTACGTTTTTGTTGCTTTACATATAACTCATCGAGATAATTCTTAAGATTCTCATATGCCTCTTCAGGATCAACAGAAGATTCTGATATATCATCACTAATTTCATAATCACTAGAATAATTGTCTAAATATTCCTCATCAGGCAAAATCTTATTTGATTTAGCTTTATTTTTATTCATCTTACTATTCTTACCTCCATCTTTGATTTTTATTTTTCTTAAAAAACCAATATATTTCTCTCTAAAATTTCTAATATTGTGATTTTGGTTTTTATTTTTTTTTTCTAAACTTTCATTTTTTAACTGAACAAATTTTTCTAATACCCTCTCATTATTTGTATTAATTTCAGTAATTTTTAACCATTCACGTGGAATATGGGGGACCCTCAGTAGAAATGGTCGCTCAATTGAATTCACACGAGCAATACATTGCCCCTTCTTTAAGATTGATAAATAATCTTCATGTTCTACCTCTAAATTTAATAGTTTGCATAAAAATTCTTTATCCATATGGGTTTTAAAACATATTAAAACACCGCAATTAGCCAAGATCTCTTCACTTATATCTGGATGAGTTGCTAATGATATCAAACACTCACCTGTACCTCTCTGGAGTAAGGCAATATCTTCTAGATACGTAGTAAGCTTACTTTTTCGGGTAAGATCTTTTGGAGCAAAATATTGCGTATCTTCTATTATGGTTATATGCTTTATGCCTTGAAAGTTATAGGCTCCGCGAGTAAGGTTTCGATCCCAGAGGTATTTTAAAATCATATTCAAAAAGAAAAGAGCATCTTCTTTTTCTCCTCCCAAACGGATAATTGAACTGAGATCGATCAATATATTTCGGCTAAAAAGAGTTTCCGTTTTAATTTTATGCTCTGTATCAAATAACACTTTGAGAGGACCGACTGAAAATCTGCGTATTCGGTTGGTGATACTAATGATGGTTTGACTGAGCATAGGGATCTTATTTTTCTTATTGGTAGCATATGATTTGCAATATTTATAAAATCCCTGCCAGTTCTGAAACTGCTTGTTTTGACATACTTTTGTTAAGATCTCTACAAGAACCTTTTCCATCTGCGGAGTATATTCTTGGGCTTCTTCGAGGAATCTTCCACTTTTTAATATGTCAAATATTCTCTCAGCATGAACCTCTGGAAGAGAAGATCCTGGGTTAAAAATATTGATTGAGAAATTTTCCCCAGGGCGTATGATTAACAAATCTTCAATTTTTCTCTGGAGAAAATGATATTCTCCTTTAAACTCTACCAGCATAAACGGAATATTATATCGTCGTATAAGATTGATTAAGAAATGTTGTAAAAAATTACTCTTACCTGTACCTGTGGCTCCACAGATAAACATATGCTTCTCAAGATCTTCGAGTGAAAGATAGAATGGTCGTTTAGCTCGCCCATTTTCGATGATGATTCCCGTTTTAACATTTCCATTTC
>JBHLQA010000400.1:0-3542 GCA_048885285.1 Candidatus Odinarchaeota archaeon | reverse complement strand
AAGTTCTAAATAATATACAATTCCCATTAGAATTCCAAAAATTTGAAATTCAATATTAATTAGTCCATCAAAAACATTATTGATATCATTTACAAGAGAGGATATACCAAAAAGAACTAAAGAGGATATAAGAACTCGAAAGAAAGTAACTTGATTTGGAGTGATTGGAGAGTTATCAAGTGTGTTTTTAATAATTACATGTGCAATACTCCACAAAATGGGAACAATCAATGCTAATGCAAGCCAAGGAGAAAACCCACTAATTAACCAAGTACCTTCTGTGCCAAGATAATATATACCTACCATCAAGATTAATGTGAAAATAATTTCACTTAATTTCTTTTTCTTCTTAAATAGAACAAATTCCATTAAAATTGAAAATAAGGGATAAGTTTGAATTGCTATTGCGGCATTGATAGTACCTGCTTTTTCAAAAGCAAAGACATAAAAAAATGTTGCAATAGAAAAAATGATACCAGTAATTCCCATTATTATGAGAGTTTTTCTTTTAATCTTTGGATCTATAGCTTTTTGGAATATTCCTCTGCTTGATTGGGGTAATTCATAAAAGAATAGTGGTAATGAAAAAATCAATTCCCAAAATGAGAGATAAAAAGCGAAGTTAAATGCATTCAATGTTGATGGACGACTATTTGAAATAATGGGTAATATTCCAAGTAAAACTAATGTTACAAAAGATAAACTAACCCCAACACTTCTATTAGGAGAAAAAATTTGAGAAATATTCTCAGTAAAAGGAAAATTTTGAGTATTGTTCTGTTTATCTACCATAAATTGTCAAAATATAATAACCATATAAATATAAGCAATTTATGCTATTCTCTATTCAAACTTATAAATCTTAAGGAATATATCTAAATACAAATTCTTCTAATTCTGGCAATAAAATTCATAGAAACAACATAATGATTTCATCCAATTGATCTCTATGTAAAAATAAATATTGAGCATTCTCTTCTGAGAAAATTTTCAGAAAATCAATTTAACGTAATGTTTATCTACGATACATGATAATTTTTAGATATTCTAATTTAGAATGGATTAACGATGATAATTAAAAGTCCGTTCAATGGAAAGATTCCTAAGATTCACCATACTACTTTTATCGCTTCTGATGTTGTAATAATTGGTGACGTAGAAATTGGTCCTTATTCAAATATATGGTTTGGAGCTAAAATCCGTGGGGATTGGGGAAAGATTATTATTAGTAAAAATGTAAGTATTCAAGAGAATGTGGTATTACATTCAACTGTAAATGGAGTATGTAGAATTGGGAGAAATGCTACATTAGGGCATAAATGTATGTGTCATGGTCCTTGTTCAATCGGAGATAATTCTCTAGTTGGAATTAATGCTTCTGTTATTCAAGGAGGAAAATTAGGAAAGGGTAGCATTTTAGCAGCAGGTTCTGTTTTAAAAGATGAAACAGATGATTTTTGTCTTTATGCTGGCATACCAGCAATTAAAAAAAAACAATATCATAAAAGAAAATTAGATGAAGTTGGTGCGAATATATATGTTGAAAATGGTCAAAAATTTAAAAAAGCTGGATACGGACAAAAAATTCCTAAGGAATTCATAACATAATTAAATCATCTTTTATTCATAATATGATTCTAATCATAATTCATCATATTCAAAACCATGAGAATCTAGTATTATTTTAGCAATCTTTATAAAACTGTCTCGAATATTCACATTATCTTTAGAGGAAGTTTCTAGATAATCTCTTTCATTATGTTTTTTAAGAAACTGTTTAACAATAATTCTATCAACTTTAAATTGCTTTTCATTTTGAGCTAGATCGAGTTTTGTACCAACAAGAATCTTTGGACTATTTTCAACACCATGTTGGATTATCTTATCATACCACCAGTCCAGTTTTACGAGTGATTCCATTCTTACTAAATCAAAAACTAAAAAGATACCATTTGCTCCATTGATATAATATTTGAATAGTGTTCGAAATTGTTCTTGACCTCCAAAATCCCATATCGAGAGCCTAATAAAAGTTTCCTCTCCTCTAATGAAAATCGGGATATCGTATGTATAAAAATCAATTCCTACGGTTAATTGGGTATGTACGCTAAAAGTATTAAAACATAATCTTCTTGCTATACAAGTCTTTCCTACTCCACCATCACCAATCAAACATATTTTAAAGATATAGCGTGGTTCTTGTTCTTCTATTATTGTTCATACACCTTATCAATTTTACTAATCTTTTATACGCATCAAGATTATTTTAAGACTTTTATCTATAATTGATATTATATTATAAAAAATATAACAATATAATTTTATAAAGATATTTGATTCAAATTGAAGATCTAAAAACAGAATTAACTAAAGTAATCTTTCATAGTTAAACTCTTGAAAATCTAATAGCTTTTTTGCCATCTCTTTAAAAATCTTTATAATGTTAACATTATCTTTAGAAGACGTTTTAATGAATTTAAGTTCACCATGATTTTTTATGAAGTCATTGATAAAAAATTCATCAATTATAAATCCTGTATCCATTTGATTTACCAAATCAAATTTAGTTCCAATAAAAATTTTTGGTTGATTGATCATAGCATTCTCTATTAACTTATCATACCACCAGTCTAAATCAAGAAGACTTTGCATTTTAAATAAATCAAAGACTAAAAATATTCCATTTGCTCCCTTTATATAATAGTCAAAAAGAGTTTTAAAGTGAGCTTGTCCACCAAAATCCCATATTGAAAGTCTTACATTGGTTCGTTGATCATCAACTATTATTGGTAAATTATATGTATAAAAATCTATTCCAACAGTTAATTGAGTATCTAGAGAAAATGTATCAAAACATAATCTTCGAACAATACATGTTTTTCCTACACCACCAGCCCCTATAAGACATATTTTAAAAATAAATTTATAGTCATTATCTTTTTCAAATATAAAAGGTTCACCATAAAAAATATTGATAATTTATCTAAGTATTTTCAATAGTGATATAATCTTAAATAATTAAGATATATTTTAATTTTAGATCTAATAAATTATTACTTTTTAAGACTTTTTCATTATTAAAAAAGTGTAAATGAATATCTCTATGGAAAATATGATTATAGATTAAAACTTAAGTTTGAGATAATAGTTCTATCAACGCTCGTGGAATTTCTTTATAATCATTTACGGCATAAAACTTACCTCTACCTGCCCTAGCGATTTCTTTACATTTCTCAATCCCTTGATCCGCATCATTATCAGCAGGCATTCCTATAACATGTAATTTTGGATACTTTTTTGCTAGGATTACTGGATCTTCACCGCGGTTATAAATACCATCTGATATTAATATACCAAAACGGCTTTTTCTATTTTCTCTTATTTTACTTAATTCTTTCAGACCTTTTTCTAATCCAATATAGATATTTGTAAATCCAACAGCTTCAGAATCTAGAATGTCATCAATTATTGTAATTATAGGTTTTTTTTGTAGCGTTGTATTGTGCGTGAAAATCAATGTCTACTTCTTCAAAAGATTTTAT
>JBHLQA010000399.1:0-3573 GCA_048885285.1 Candidatus Odinarchaeota archaeon | reverse complement strand
AATTGAGGGAATTTTTATTTCTTTTATTTTGATTAAAATCAAAAAATCACCAATTTAGAACCGACATTAATCCTAAATATATCATTTTTTTTTATGTCGACGAATCTGGGAGTGTTTTTTTTCATAAAATTCTCGTAATTTGTCCGTTTTCGATAAAAAAATATTGTGTTTGATCGATCTTGATCGCTTCTCTTGTTACGACAAAATTCAATGTATCATAATCGTAATTTTCGTCGGCATGATATTAAGGTTTTTTAATTTTTGGTTAATTCTCTCAAATTAAAAATACCCTCAATTAGAATATTTAATTGCGTTTTTTATTAATAAATATTTTAGCAATGGTCACACTTGTTAATATAAATGCTAAATAAATAAACTCAAATGGTATTTTTCTATCTTTATCATCATCAATATCATCATCAACAGAAACAATCTGAACTGATACATTCAAACAATTTGAGGTAGAATTACCATTAATGTTATATGCAATCAAGATATAGTAGTAAGTTCCATTAGTAAGCACGTTTATATAATATGGGGATGTAGCAGTCTGATTAGCTAATACTGATAATGAATTATTTATAACAGTTATCTTACTTGTATAAGTTAGAAGGGTAAAATTCTCCGCATAAGCTCCACTCCAAGTTAAATTAAATTCTCCATCTGAATCTGGACAACCTGCATTAGAACTCAAAATGTATTGGAAGGGTGGAATTGGAATTCCGGGACCATCATCCCAAATAGGATAATGGTCAATAGCTAAAGCACCGTTAATTCCCGTATAAGGTGTGTCTCCAATACCATCTTCGTTAGCATCAGCTCCATCATAATCATCCCAATAATTTCCTAAAGATCCGTTATCCCAAGAGCAATAACTATTAAGAGTAAAAGCATTATCACCTATGTTTCCAACAAATCTATTATTATATATTAACAAATAACCTGTGTCCCCTAAAACTATTCCATCAATATTATATGTAATGTTATTTCCAATTATAAACGAATTCCATCCTTTCCAATACCTTACTCCTGCGCCATTATTTAATGAAATTGTATTTTTCATTAATTTGGTATTATCTGCTAAAGAAATCTCTATTCCATCCCCTTGATTATTAATTATATCATTATCATTAATGTTATTATCAGTTCCATCCTCAATATAAATCCCAATTCCTGTATTATTATATATATAGTTATTTATGATACTATTGTTATCACTATTTACTGGGTATGAACCTTCCAAACTTATTCCAATTCCATCATTCTGAATAATATCATTAAAACGGATCGAATTACTATTTGAATTCCAGATAAAAACACCAATATTTCCATTGCTAGAGATATTATTTCTAATAATTGTATTATTTCGACTATCGGAATACAATCTAATACCCAGATCTCTATTTTTATAGATTATATTATCTTTAAATTTGTTGAAGCGGCTCCTTTGAATATTAATACCCATCGTGTTATTTAAAATAGTATTATTAATAAAATCATTATTTAATGAATACATAATATCAAGTCCATCATGATAGTTATTAAAAACCTTGTTCTTTTCAAATAAATTATCATTACTCCATCCCATGTATAGAGCAATACCACATTTTGTAATAGTATTATTGATAATTGTACCATTATCAGTATTATAGAGATATATTCCACAGGAATCCTGAAGGGTACCGTCATAATTTGAGTTGTATAAAGTGCAGTTTTTTATTACGAAATAATCGCTAGAATTAATAATTCTAATACATGTTGATGCTCTATTACCGTTTATAGTAACATTTTCTATTCGATGCGGATTTTCTTCTGTCCCCGCTCCTACTTGTATCCATGGAACTCCACTTGATGACCAATTATCATTATTAATATATATAGGCTCACCTAGCCAAAAACCCGACTTTTTTGGTTTTTTTTCCTTAAAAATATTTTCAATATTATTCAGAGTTGGATCTACTGTTATTTTATAAAAAAAGAGGAGACTAGTCAGAAGAATAAGTATGGTTAAAAATAACAATAAAGAAATCTTTTTGTTCTTGTAAGCTCTCAAAAGAAAATTCGCATTGAAAAAATCATTTCTCTTTATATATATTTATACCTGATTCTTATAATAAAGTTATTATACATCTGGAGTAATTTTTATTGATATCATGGGTTATATAGTTTTATGGCAATAGATAGTTCCTAAAGTCTTAGAAGATAAAGGCTATTAGGATTGTTTCTCAGCAAATTTGAAGAGGTAGATTTTTTTTCTTTTTTTTCATATTTTCTTTTAATTAAAAAATTACTCAATTGAGCTCATTAAAATAAATCAGAAAACAAATCCCACTATTAAATTACTTTTCTTCAGAAATGGAATTTAAAACACATCAAGATCACAAAAATTTAAAAACGTCAAAACTCTAATTATATTCTATGGTTGATTCCAATAGAGAAAATTAGATTTTGAAACTAAAAGATGGTCACAAGCTTGGATATGCTGAAGCTGGAGATTTAAACGGTAAACCAATTTTTCATTTCCATGGACATCCCGGATCTCGTCTTGAAATTAATTTTTTTGGAGAGAAATCAAAGGAGCATGGAGTTCACATAATAACTGTTGATCGTCCTGGATTTGGCCTTTCTGATTTTCAAATTAAACGAACACTTTTAGATTGGGCAGATGATGTTGTAAAACTCGCTGATCACTTAGAATTAGATAAATTTGCTGTGACGGGGATATCTGGAGGAGAACCTTATACCGTAGTATGTGCTTATAAAATTCCTGAAAAAATAATAAATTGTGGTATAATTGTTGGGATTACTCCTATTAATTTTTCTAAGAAAGGAATGATATTGTCAAATCGAATTATATTTTTTATAGGGAAATGGCTACCATTCCTTTTAAGAAGGATTACAAAAATGGAAATGAAACTTTTTGAAGACCCTAAAGCAATTAAAAAATTGACTGAAATATTACCTGAATCAGATAAAAAATTCTTGGATAACCCTGAATTATTAGAGATTTTTATTGAAGAGAGTAAAGAAGGGTTCCGTTCTGGATTGGATGGACTGGTTCTTGATAATAGGTTATATTCAAAACCATGGGGTTTTAAATTGAACGAAATTTCTCCAGATCTTCAAGTACATTTATAGCATGGTGAACTAGATGTAAGTGTTCCTATTTCTATGGGAAAGAAAATGTGTGAGTTAATACCGAATTGTAAAGGATATTTCTTTCCAAATGAGGGTCATTATGCCATGGGGTTAAATCACATTGATGAAATTTTTGAATCTTTGTTAATGAAATTCTAAATTGTTAAACTTATTGAAATTGGTTAATAAAAAAAAGAAATTTCTTGTATTCTAATAATTGATTTATTTTATATTTCAATTAGGGAGGTTTTTCATCTGGAAGAGCTTCTGTAGCTGGTTTGCCTTCTATACCCCAATGAGTTTTTGGAATTTCATGGACAATAACTTCTACTGCTCGTGAAGGAATGCCCATATCGACAAACACATTAGTTATTCCAGCAATTATTTGTTTAACACTATCTTCGGAAATTCCTTTCCACATATTTACATGAACTA
>JBHLQA010000398.1:0-3562 GCA_048885285.1 Candidatus Odinarchaeota archaeon | reverse complement strand
AGGACAGAAGTACGATCAATTCATAATACTTAGGGGAGCTTATTATAAAGTAAAGTAAACCAGATTCTAAACAGGCTCATAACTAAGGTTATGATATCCGGGTGTTAAATAAGAGAAAAAGAGTTAAATCTTTTGTAATTATGTGTATATTATAAAGAATTTAATGTGTAATTAAATTACAGGAATCTATAGTAGTGCTAATCTTGAATTATCAGTTGCATTCTTAATAACTTTAACTTTTTTATGCTAATCTCAATCTAAATATTCTGATATTACTCTTAATATCATATTCTCATTATGAATTTTTATTGGAATACATTTTTTTATAATTTTTATTTCATTACTATTATTCTTGGTTTCAGATTCTTGAATATCAATAGTAGAAATATCTGGATTAACTAATGGACATTCGTCTTCTTTAACCGAACAAATGTTAAAATTACATCTTTTACCAATTATATCTTCTTTTTTTTTAAGTCTAATGAATTTTTTGGCTTCTTTATTTATCATACGAATTTTTTTATCATTTCCAACTAAAATAATCCCTATTGGAAGAGACTCAATAATTGTCTTCGCTTCATTTATAGAATATAATAAGTTTTGAATTAAGTCATTTTTTTCAATTTGATATTTTAATCTATTGCCAACTTCTTCTAAAAATTCTTTTTCTTCTTCAAGGAAAACCTTATCTTCTAGATAATTCAAATCTATTGTTAATATATTTTCTGCAATTTCTTTAATTATTGCGAAATTTGTTGATGAGGATTTATAATTAATATTCTTATATTCATTATCTTTATATATTATTCTTATGTTGATTAATTCAGGAAATTCACATGCTCTTTTAATAAATTCAATAGTTTGTTGAAAAATAATTTTAAGAGATATATTTTTTTCATCAGAGAATTTAGATAAATTGTATAAACTATTTAACTGCTTATTTTGTAGAAATACTTTATGTTCAGACTCCTCTAAAGATTCAACAATTGGTTTTATTGTTTTATAATAAGTTAAGAAAAGTTCTTTAACCTTCCTTAATTTTTCAGGTTCTCCAATATAATCTTTTGGTTCATAATCAAGACCTTTATATAAATCCTCAAACTCTAAGAATATCGAAACAAAACTCTGTAAAAATTCTTGGGTAGTATTAATGTTTAAATTACTTTTAAGATCAATAACTATTGTAACTAGAAATTTTTCAAACTTTCCTCTAGCAAGAGTACTAGGTATTTTAAAAGGTAAATTACAGGTTTTAAAGGTTTTAAAAGTATGAATAAAAAAATTTTTTGTGGGAATAGACATGAGTAGAGCAATATTTTGAAAATCTTTAGCATTAAAAGAGTTTGGTTCTTTCAAAAATATTTTTGGTCCAAGTAAAGGATCAAATCGACTAAGAACTAGTGCTTTCATTTTTCTCTTATTTATTATTAATTTCTAAAATTTTGAATAATTTGTAAATAAAAAAAATATGTATTAAATCTATTGAAAATAATAAATTTATGATTCTATCTTTATTTTTTTTTTTAAGAAGTCTTTAGTATTATTCATTTTTTCTTGATATATTTCAGCAAGATGATAGTCTCCTAATTCAATAGATAGTTCCGAAATTCTTTTATAATAACCAATAGTTTCTTCAATTTTCCCCTCTTTTACGAGATTTTGGATTTCTTTTGCAAGCCTTTGTCTTTCAAATAAATCTTTTAATAATGGAGATATTTCATAATCAATTTCAAGAAGTTCAGCGATAATCTTAATCATTTTATCTCGATTATCTTGTTTAGTTGCTATCATTGAATATGTCTTCACACCCATTAGTCTATGTATAGTTTCGACATTTATTGCTGAAGATAAATCTTGCTTATTTGCGATTATAGCATATTTTGAATAAGGAGCCTCTTCTTTTATCAAATCTATGAAAAATTTACTTTTTTCTATGTTATCAAAAGAAGAATTTGTAATTAAGAGTACTGCGTCGCTTCCTTTAATAAATTTTCTCCACAATGTATTAAATTGTTCTTGTCCTGCGAAATCCCATAAAAATAAATAAAGTTTTCCTAATTTAACGGCTGCAACATTTCCATTTATAGTAGGAACGTGTTCCATTGGAATATCTTCTGCTTTTATAAGGCTAAGGATTGTGGTCTTTCCAACTCCAGCAAATCCTACTAAGGAAATTTTTGGTCGTAAATTTTTATGAAGAATATCGATAATGGGGTCTATTTCTTCTTCATTAATGACAAAATTGTTATTTCTAATTAAATCACCATATAAATTACAAATTTCTTTTTTTAGATTTACTAATTCTGTTTCAATTCTCTTAAAACTATCTACTAAATTAGATACGAAGAAAAGAATTAAATTTAATTCTTTCTCCCTAATATATGATATTTTATAGTTAAAAAAATCATAGAATCCCACATCTTCATTAAATTCCGCGGAAATGTCTTGATATATTTTTGATAAAATATTAGTAAGCAGAATTGAATCTAAACCTTTTGAATAGATTCTTTTGTAAATAATTTTTTCATTTAATGCAATAAATACTTGACACAGCATTTTATTATTCCTTTTCTGTATATTTTTTGTCTCAAACGTTCTTCTTTATTTTTACTATTATATTTTTCATTAATTCATTTAATTCATTATTATCAAGTGTTTCAGAAAGAATTAATAAATTCTTGAGATTAGGATTAATATCTTCAATATTCTGAATAGCTACATAATGCAACTTAGAATTTATTTCATGAATTAATGGAAGTATGTCATATTGTACTATTTGTGATGCATTTACAAGGTATGAATAGCTTGCCTTTTTATCAAAATTATATGATCCTATTTGATTGATGATGTAATTATTTTTATTAGTAATATAGCATATTGTATTAGATAATTTACTGATTATTTTCATTAAAGTATTCTTTATAAGCGAAATTTCTTCAGATAAACTACTTAAAACTTCGAATAAAGCATTATATATTGTAAATAAATAATTTGGATGAAAACTTGTAAAATACTTCTTAAATTCTTGAGGTAAATTTAAACTTTTATTGATTTCTTCCTCAATACTTTCTTTCAATTCTTCATTAAATTGGGGAATTTTATCAATTTTATGTATGAATAAAATAATTTTAGTAGAAACCTCATTTTTTTGAATTATTTCATAGATTTTTGTAATATCACTTATTATTTGTTCCTTTTTGAATATCCATGAATCATAACTGAAGAGATAAATTACTACACTTGCGTCTCCAAAAATATCCATTTGTTCCTCTTCATTTATGAGATATTTTGGTAGAAATTGCCCTGCAGTATCAAGAAGACTAATTTTTACATCTAAGAAGTTATGAAGAGAATAATTAGCATTCATAGTAGATTCTAATGGAAAAAGTATTAGTTCATTTGCATCTTCTTCTAGAAAAACAACATTCTTTATAGTAGTTTTACCCGTTCCCGGTCTCCCCACCAACAATATTTTATATGCCATTATTTCTATATCATGCAATTATTTTGGATTTACATTTAAAATTTAATAAAAGATTTTATTTTTAAATTTATGCAAACA
>JBHLQA010000397.1:0-3582 GCA_048885285.1 Candidatus Odinarchaeota archaeon | reverse complement strand
TTTAAGGGTGTGATATGGAGGTGATATGAGAGAAAAAAGACTTATAGCTTGTGAAATTATTTATGTCGTTATAAATACAACCTATAAATTATGAAGAAATGATTAGAATGTGTTGATAATGCCTTAAAATAGCCTAAAACGATGCAATCCCTTAAAAGTATTTGTTAGATCAACGAAACTAATTATTTTTATTGAAAAAAGAATGAAATATACATTAATTTGAACTGACTCTAATTGTTTAGCTTATAAGAATTAGGTAAAGCAAAGTTACTACAAAGTTAAGGACTTATAAATGATATCTTTTGAATCTCTTACCAAATATTTTCCTAATAATGTTTTAATAAGCATATTAAAATGATATAATTTAGTCTATATTCTTATGGACTCTGAGAAGTTATTTATTTTTAGAAAAAAAGATGTTCCAAGACATATATATCAATTAAAAATAACTTTAAAAAATATTAGTCCACCAGTTTGGCGTCGTATATTAATTTCTAACTATTCTACTTTTTCTGAACTACATCAAGCGATTCAAGATTGTTTTTATTGGAGTAATTACCACTTACATGAATTCTCTTATCGATATCCTGAACCTCCACATTGGCAAATTCACATGCAAGCTATATCTCCTGATGAATCTTACTATCCCGAAGATCGTTCAGATTATTATGATATTAGAGAAGATGAGCTTCGGTTATGTGATGTATTTTCTATAAAGCTTAAAAATGTCAATTATCTTTATGATTTTGGAGATAATTGGGAGCATTCTATAAGATTGGAAAAAGTTTTTCCTGATGATAAGGATTTTCGGTTTTTTCTATGTGTAGGGGGAAAACGAGCTACACCTCCAGAAGATTGTGGTGGGTCATATGGTTATCAAGAGCTACTTGAAATATTTGATAATCCAAGTCATCAAGAACATGAAGAAATGAAAGGATGGGTAGGAGAAGAAATTAATCCAGAAATAATTAAGAGTCCTATGAGTAAAATGACTCTAAAAGAAATTGAACGAAAATATGGCCCCAAATTAGATGATGAAATCAAAAAAAATAGATATTAGAGAGACATCATCTCCACATTAAAGAATTGAGGGAAAATTATGGAGGAATTAACTGGAGAATGGGTTATTTTAAAAGATGATGAAATAATCGAAAGAAATGCGGATATTAAAGTTATTCTTGAACTCGCAAAAAAATATGAAAAAGAAGATATTACAATCTCAAAAATCCCCTCTACTAGTTATTGCTTTTACTGATTTAAAATGAAAAAGGTTAAATTTACCTTTCCTTATAGTGTTAGACCTGGTGCTAGGAAATTACCTAAAGAAGATAAAAAGAAACTCTAAAGCTATACCCTTCTTCCCATTAGATTTTATCACCCAAATAATAAAAGTAATATGACACCAGTCTTTGAAGGATTATTGGACTCGGGTTCTGATGGCGTCCATATCTATAAAGCAATTGCAGATACGCTAGGGTTACCTCAAATAAAAAAGGTTGAAAGTGAAGGGATGGGTGGTAGGTATTGATCCTATGAGAGCGAGATTGGTCTAATTATCGGTCGAGGAGGGAGAGTTGTTGGTTTTGGTAAGGTAAAAGCTATTTATCCTGAAAGTGAATTAAATGTACCAATTTTAATCGGTAGAAATCCTGTCTTTGAAGAATATCAAGTAATTTTTGAAGAATTTAAGAAACGATTTAAATTGATATCAAAGGAGGATATAAGATAATTATTCTATCCCTTTGATCGTGAAACGGTTAGTGGTTTTAAATTAAAGAAAGTTGCTTGTTATTATTCATTAAATTATCCACAAATTTTTTTATTATAAATTTTCTAAGAGAATTTTAAAAAATTATAGGCAGAAAGTCAGCTTTTGACTCGCATTCGTGAAATATCCGAACATTTAGTCAAAAAATACTATTTCTTAATATTTTCTAATACAGACTTTAAAATGATAGGAATATCGTGCTTGGGTTCTCCGATCATGGGGCTCTCTATAACCTTTTTCAATCCTCGAGTATGAAAATGATGAGGTCGTGTTTTTACATCCCATATATCATCATCATTATCAAATCGTATTTGATCGTCAGGATTAGGAGAAAAAATGATGCTATAAGAAATATTCTCCATAATCATTATAGCGTAAATAAAGATAAATTTCTTTATGAAATACAATTTTTAAGACAGGGCGGTCTTTATCAAGAATAATGTCTTTTATATATTTATTATAATCATCTATAATGATCTTTCGAGCAAACTCAAGAGTTTTTCTAGAATCCATAGATACATCTCAAGGTAAAGTATTATAGATTATTTAATATCTCTTGTAACTTTGTATAATCTAGTAATATTTGACGTAATTCAACAGCATCATCTTCAGCATTTTTATAAATTCCATTTCGTGTTTTCTCCAAGAATTCCTTAGAGGTAGATTCTTTATAACGTGCGAGTATCTCATCAATATGTTGTTTTAAAATTCTAAGTTTAGATGTAATTAAATCCTCTGCTAAAGCTTTATCTAATTTTACTTGAGTCATACTTATTAATTAAATATAAGAAATATATCTAAATTAATTTAATTCTGATATATAAGTAAGTACTGGTCTTCTAAAATTTTGATAAGTATTTTTTCGACTCACCTGAAAGAACTCAACTTTTTCATATTTTTTACGACGCTTGTACACTTCACTACGTAATTCCATAAGATGTGGGTAATTTACCTTCCAACTCTTATTAATTTGTTTGATTGCTAAATTACCATCAGAGTATATCTGGAGTCAACCTCTATGAAATTTTTCAGCTACTTTTAATGCGTCTATTATGGCTTGATACTCTGCTGTATTGTTGGTTACTATCCCGAGATATCCGAATCCTTTATGGATAATATTGTTATCATGAAGAAATATAAAAGCATATGCTGCTGGACCGGGATTACTCCTTGCTGTACCATCAGTATAAATCTTTAGAATATCTCCTCTTTTATTGAATAAATTTAACCCTAAATATCACAAGTGCAATACCATGAATGCCCCCGATTATACCTGCTACAATTAATATTTGGTTATTATATAAATTTAGGAGATAACTAATTATGATCATTAATGAACATACGATAACTGCATTCATAATTATTAGCCATTGTATCAATTTATTCCTTTCCATTTTAATACCATCTTATTATTTTAATTTTTTTAATGACATAACTAATGTACTTATAATGCATTAAATAATTTTTCATTACTACCTCTACCTTTAATTTCTGGTGATGTTTTATTAGCAAATAATTAGTTAGAAATTTTTAATGAAAATGCTGATAAAATATATCAGACTGATCTCGAGAAGGATTTAAAAAATAAAAAAAGTAAAAGAGGTAGATTTCTAGTAAAAATATGTGATATGCTCTAAAAAGTCATTTTGGTAATAATTAAAGAGATATCATTGATTTTAGAAAAATTGGAAAATTTCCCTTATGGTGAAGGCGATCACATTATAAGGAAGCCAAGAAGAGGTATCTATATATTTGATAATTTCTTTAGAATAAGGTACAGCATTTTAACATTATTTACACTATTCTTTCTCAGC
>JBHLQA010000396.1:0-3584 GCA_048885285.1 Candidatus Odinarchaeota archaeon | reverse complement strand
TAATACCAATTCCCTTTTGAAAAATAATCTCGATTTCTCCTTTAGTATTTGCCTTTGAGAAGCAAAATCCTCGTAATTTGAAGATCTGGTCATCTTCTAATAATTCTGGATAGTTTTTATTGATGGTTATCATTCATCTATAGTACTTTTTTGTGCTAAAACTATTTTTTGTGTTAATAATATAACCATGTTTTGAATATTTAAATATTTTTTTATTCACGATAACAATTTTTGATAACAAAAAACAAAACTAAGTAATATATCCTTTATTTGACATTTATTTCTTAATTTTTGAAAAGATATATGAGAAAAGAAGAGTTAAATTTATTCTCTCATATCGAAACAAGAATTAATTTTACGTATGATTAACTATTTAAATATTCCTGAATTTCATCGAAATCAGATAAATTGAAAGGCTTTAAAATTGTGCCAGTTACCCCCAAATCTTTTATCTTCTTTTTAACTTCTCCAATAGGAATTGCGGTTAAAAAAAATACAGGTATTTCTTTCAATTTATTATTAGTTCTTATTTTTTTTATAACCTCATAGCCATTAATATCGGGTAAAATGATATCAAGTAAGATTAGTTTTGGGATATATCTCGAAAGTTCTTTAAGTCCTCTAAAACCACTTAAAACACCTTGACAAGATATTCCTAATGATTTAAAATAATTTGTTAATAAGTTCACAGTTTCAGCATCATCTTCAATTAATAGAATATCATATTTCTTGAACTTATCAATTTGCTCCTCTTTTGCATATTCAAATTTATCTAAATATTCAATAATCTTATTTTCAAGAATTGTACATTGCCCTAGAACATTGTTTATTATTGATACAACTTTATCTTCAACTTTATTTCCATATGATTCAATTATTAGTTGTAAATAACCTTTAATTGAAGTCAAGGGTTCTTTTAAATCATGGGATAAATTAGATAAAAGATCAATGTCTAAATTTTTATCTTTTACTATGATTTTTGATCTATATTTAATAAAAAATTTTAAAGCTTCTCTAATTAATTTAGACAAAGTAGAATAATCATTATTATTAGCAAAATTTAACCACTCATCTTTTATATTCTTAGATACATATAAGGATATTCTTTCTTTATCTGCTTCGAAATACTCTTCTCCATTTTGCCATTTTTTAAAACTCTCTGTTATATTTCCACGCCATATAGCTTTTCTTCCTGTTTCTTTTTCAAATTTTTCCATTTCTATCGTTTTTTTAAGATGCTCGGGTATTTTTTCCCCCTCGACTTTATAAATAATTATTTGATTTTATACATATTTAGTAGGTTTTACAAATTTAAATCTTATTTTACACTAAAAGCTAGATAGTAAAAATTAATAAAAAATTCAAATAAATAATTTGATTTATACATTTAAGTTATAGTAATTTTTCATCGATTAATTTATCATCAAAAATGATTAATTGTTTTTTTCTTAACAAAATAAAATGGGCCTGGCAGGATTCGAACCTGCGACATCCCAGTCCGAAGCCGGGCACCCTATCCAGACTAGATTACAAGCCCCATAAAATAAAATTTCGAGTTACATTTCACTATCTATTATTTCTAAAAAATTTTATTGAATTAAGATAGCGAATATTTTATGGATGATTTGAATCTAATTAATGATAAATAATGATAATTTAGATCTTTTGTTTTATATATCCATTATTTAAATATTTAAAGAATAATCGAAATAATTTTATAAATCTTAAACCTTGAGAAAGATCTCCATCAGCCTTAATCAATCCTTTCATAAAAGCATCTGTTCCAGAGATCTCACGCTTTAAAATTTTAACTAAGATGTCTTTAGTAAATATAATTCTTAATGATGCGTTTCTATTTATTCCTTTTTTGTATATTATTGAACCATTAGATATACTTAACCAGAAATTAAAATTTAAATCCGAAACGATAATTTGAAATAAATCTTCATAATCTACAATTTCTTCTTGTAATTCTTCTGCAATCTTGAATATATTTACAAAAAACTTGATGATCTTATCAAAGACTGCGATAAAGTCCTCATTATAATTCTCTAAATCATGAATTACAGAACTAAAACCCTTTGAATTAAGCATAATTAATAAATCTGGTCCTAATTCAAATATATTTTATTGTTATACCTAAATATTCTATATAATCTACATCATCTTTAATCAATATAAATCTTTCTATTAAAAGTATTGAATGCTAAGCAAAATAAAATTTTTATATATTCATTTATTCCTTTAATTATATACCTATAATTTTTTGCGGCTATAGTGTAGCCCGGTCTCTAAGTATTACGCTTCTGTTTACTTAATCGAAAGCATTCGGGACTGTCACTCCTGTCCGAAATAAGAGGATTCTTATACGTGGGAGAACGACGCGGGTTCAAAGGAAAGTACTTTTCGAACTTTTTAGAAAATCCCGCTAGCCGCGCCATTTTAAAACAACACTTCACTTTCCTTATAATTCTAAAGAATAAAATATTCTCTTTATCTTCAAAACTCTTAGGATTCAATATAAAATAACTTCAAAACCAAATTTGACAATTTTTGATTATTCTATTAAATTATCTAAAAATTTTTATTAATTTTACTAGTTAACAAGCAAAACAGATAATTCTCTTAAAAGTTAGAATAGAAAAATAATAAAACCTTTTTATATCATTATGACCTTTTAATATTGTTATTTATAGAATATTATTATAAACTATTTCCAAAATAAATGAGGAAAATTATATAAAAAGGTTGAAAATTAAAATGGTTGACGAATCATTATTAAAGAAAATAAAAGTAGCTCAAGATGCTGGAGCAGCTAGTGCTTCTGCTGAGGACGTTATGCAGATGTATGAATTTATTAAAGAAATCTCTAAAGAAAATGAAGACCTTAAAGAAGAACTTGAAGATATGGATATTGCGATTCAATCAATACTCACTGATATTGATAAAAAAGTCTGGTTAACAGTAAAAGAAGGCAATCTTGACTTTGGTGAGGGAGAGGTAGAGAATCCTTCATTTACTATGTCTTCCACACTCGAAGTAGGAGCAGGAATATTAATGGGGGAGGTCGATGCAACTTCAGCATATATGGCAGGAGATATTACAGTCGAAGGAAATCTTCAAGACGCTATGGCTTTCCAAGAGATCGTTGAATTGGCTTTGGAAGCATATGAAGATCTTATAGAAGATCTTTAAACAGTCATCATCTAGTCACAACCTATAAGCTTTCAAAGAAATTTTCTTTTTTTTTATTAATCTTCAGTTTCAATCTTAAATTTTTCTTTTTTTTAGTTCAAGGAAAAAAACTCTATTGTTTATTATAAGGGTGAAACTGAATCCCTTATAGAGACTGTATTATACTTATAATATTTCAACTTAAAATTAAATTCTAAAAAGAAACGCATTGAATTTTTTCAGAAGCAAACAGCAAATAAAGATTAGACAAGATTAAAATAATTATTTCTTGCAGATAGGAGTTTGTAATTTAATTTCAAACTCCTTTTTATTTTTAACAGGCAAAAAAACTCCATACCAATGAAAGGATTGGTGTGACTTTAATTGATCAGGATTAAATGGTGCCTGAA
>JBHLQA010000395.1:0-3585 GCA_048885285.1 Candidatus Odinarchaeota archaeon | reverse complement strand
AACTAGCCTAATCATTTTATAACATATGAATCTATTCCTCAAAAAAAAATGAATAATAAAAAAAAAAATTTCAATTTTGTTAATCATGTTCCATGAAGACACTAAGCACTCCTAAAACTCCACCTGCGAGTATTAAATATACACCTAATGCTATATCTCCCAGTGGCACGAGGATTGGAAAAATATCGCCAAATTGTTCACCACCAAAGAATATAGCAAAAAAAGCGGATGTAATCCCTAGAATGTCGGTATAAACTAATAATATAAACATTATTCCCACACCTAAAGGAAAGAGTGCAAATATGAAGCCAACTGCTTTACTACGAATACTGAGCATTTGTAATATGCCAGATGCAAGGAATATAAGAAAGATGACTAAATATACGTAAAAAAGTGCTATTGGAATATCCATTAATGTTGCAAATGCATCAGCATTTTCAAATATCTCATCTAGATTAAGAATAAAGCCAATACCGGATCCAACTGCCCCTATATCGCCATATAATGCAAAAATATATGTACCAACTAAAGTCAGTATGCCTCCTAAGAACGCAAAAACTTTTCCTGCGGCCATTTTATTTCAACTTTTAATTAATTATTTTTATTTTTCAATAAATATATTTTTGATAGGGATAAATAAACTTGATAAGATATAAAAATTTATTCATTAAAGAAATAAATAAAAGTAAATTTACTGAAACTTTTGTTTGATTTAATCCCAACCAGATTAAATAGTAGATTTAAAATCTTATTCAATATTATTAAACAGAAATCAATTTTTTACCTAATAGAGTATTATTCAAAGGAAGATCTATAGTTTTTAATCTAAAACTAAATTATATTTATTTTTATTGAAAAAAATATATTTTTAAGATAATACAAAAAATTAAAATTCAAAATTAATAATTTCAAGACTGTAGAATAATAAAAGTTGAGAATTCAATAATTAATTTAAAGTCCTGTAAGGGCTTTGTGTATATAAGTGCATTCAATAAATCAAATCATATAATATTTTTACAGGCTTAATACCCTCAGATTCTGAGATAACGTATTTAACTTTTTAAGGGAGAGCTTAGAGCTTTTAATGCTGACATTCTTGTCAGTGATTAGTAAAATGGAAAATATTAGGTTATTTTTTTCAATTTCAAAAAGTCACCCCTTAAATTTAGCAGATAGAAGGCTTCTTCTCATTAAGTAATTTTTGAGGAAAAGATTTAAAATCAAAACTCCTACCTTATATTCTTTATATAGATTAAAAAAAATAGTGATCAATGCATTGGCAACAAATAAAACACTTCAAGATAGTGCTTTAATTCGTAATATTTCATATCTTTCATGTGATATTTGTGGTTCTTCTGACATTATAGAAAACTCTGAGGGATATGTGTGCCGAGATTGTGGAATTGTATTAGAAATTCAAAAAATACAATACGATAGACCTTATAATGAAGATTTAATCCAATATGCAAAAGGTGTTGGCAGAACTCTGATAGGTACGATGCGAGAAAGAAGGCTCTCGCCTCGTTCTATCAGATTACAAAGGATAAACAAATACAATTCTATAATGAATAGTGAAAGAGCCGTAATTGAGAGAGCTCGTATTGAAATTATTAGAATCTTTAATTATCTAGATTTAAGTGGATATACTACTATTAAAGAAATGGTATTAAATAAATTCAAAAAAATTAGAGCGAATATTAGCTCCGGTTCAAAATATAGGAACATAGAAAAATTAGTTGCTATCACCATATATTTTTGTCTTAAGCTTAGAAATGTTTCTATTAATTCATATGAGCTGATTGAAGTTTCTAAAATTTCAAAAAAAGAATTCAATGACTTTATTATACAACTTCAATGGTTCTTACCAGAATATAGTGAACGAAATAGACAAGAATATGTTCTCCAAAGAATTTTCGAAATTTCAGAACGCTTTGAATTAGGAATGCCTTTCTATTTTCTTTCCAAGAAAATTTTATACAAGCTATGGCAGGGAATAAAAAATACAACTGACGATGTAATTGCTGGGTTAATAAGTTCAATTTCAGTTTTGTGTACTTGTAAGGAAAAAGTAAGTATAAGTTCAATATGTAATTGCCTTGGAATTAGGATGAGTACAATCCAAACACAAGTTAAAAAGAAGATTTTTCAAAAATTTAAAGTCAGTGGTTTTATCAGCTTAATTAAATCTTCTGATTTATTGGTAAAAATTATTAATAAATTAGGAATCCTAGAAGAACAAGATTTAAAAGCAAATCTAAAGCTTAAGGAACCTGAAAAAGAAGATATAATTCTTGGAAATACTTCTGATGTGTTTAATATTCATAATGTTTTAGATTCCTATTACTTTGCATTTCGAGAAAAAGAAGTTTCCCCTAAATTCATTTTTCTTATGATTTATAATTCTCCATTAAATCCAAATTATAAAAAAGTATCTAATATGGAACATAATCAGGTTCTCAATTTTGAATTATATAAATATCACACGTCTAAGGATCCTCCTTTAATTTAAATTTATTATCTTACTAATTGTTATAAATAAAAACTTTCTATTTTCCTCATTAACTTCTGTTTTATTGGTTTAATTCATCTCATTATGATTTGATAAAAATTAAATTTTTAATTTTTTATTTATATAATTTAGACTGAAATTGAGATTAATCCTAATAAATATTACACTAATGAAATTATGAATGATTTAGGATGGAAAAGGGATAAAACCCCATATATCGTGTTTCCATGCATAAAATGTCATCAATATATGTATGCAAAAGACTCTCAAAAATCTAAGAAGTGCTTACGTTGTGGTCAATCTCATAAAATCTCTGAAATAAAAGATAATGTGGAAATTGTAAAAGGAATGAGTAGGGCTGTAAAAATTGTAAAAAAAAGACAAAATGAGTTGGCTTTGATAGAATTGGGATCACTTCCACAATTTAAATCATTAAATGATTTCCAAATAACCATGCCCATGATAGGAAATGATGAAGTGATTGATATGAGACTTTTTGAAAATGATTATTTATTAAAATTTAGTAAAATACTCAAAGAAATATCAGAGATGTATAAGGAATTTCCTCTATATATCATCGAAATGATGGCTGAGAAGTATAACATTCCCAAGTTAGAATTAAAATTAATAATGAATCTATTTATTAGACAAGGGATTTTAATACGTCTAAATAGTCATTTTTATAAAATAAGAATAGAGTGAAAAACAAAAATAATTTATTTTTTCATGGTATCCTGAAATTCTTTAATTGATTTATCAAATTCATTCTTTATAATCCTTTGATAAATCGGATGTCTTTCTATAAATGGAATCTTTTCATATCCAAAATAAATATATTCTATTGATTGGCCAAATTCAGAGAATGGAATAATAAAATTTTTTAAATTAATAGGTACTTGGATATTGTATTCTCTTGTTATAGCTTCAAATTTTCTATCTAAAGTCTTAGAACTCATTCTTTTCTCACATTTACACCTTTTAATTTAGGATAAAATTAAAAATATTTAAAGAAAAATTATGAGTCTTAAGAGGTTTTATGATTTTTTCAAATAATTTTCGAATTCAATTCGTTGATT
>JBHLQA010000394.1:0-3589 GCA_048885285.1 Candidatus Odinarchaeota archaeon | reverse complement strand
TTAAAATTTTCGACATTTTTATTTACCATTTCAAATAAAAAGTAATGAAAAAGTATTAAATTACAAATTTTATTACTTTTAAAATTATCAATTTTAAATATTATTTCAAAATATGACAATAGAAGGTTGATTTTCTTTAAAAACAGGAATTAAAAAAAATAGTAAAAAAAAAAGAAAAAATTAGAATTTCAATATTTTTATTTGTATAAATGAATGATTAAGGTTATTTTTGCATGCCTTTCTTGATAAAAATTATCATACTTAAATATTATATAAAAAATAACCCATTAGAAATTCGATTTTAAATGAATATCTTCAAGTTATAATTTTTCCAAATTTTTGAGATAAATAATTAGAAAAACTTTTTTTAAAAGAATAAGGAAATCAAGTAAAAGCTAATTTAATTTTATGTATTTTTTTAATTATTGCAAAAACTTGAAATGAAAATAATTATTTTATTATATTTAAAGCATAAATGAAGTATTATAAAGATTAAAAATATTATATAAATATATTATCCAAATATATTATCCTTTTAAATAATTAAATAAAAAAGTAAAATTAAAGTTACACTTACATTATTAAAAAATTGGTGAAATAGCTATTAAGATACTGGTTTCTGGTCCATTACAATCTGGTAAATCAAGTTATATAAAAGCATTAGATCCAAATGCTTTAAACGTAGAAGCAAAAGGAAAGGACCAGAAATTTTATACAGTAGGGATGGATCTTGGAAGTATTAAGTTAAATGGATTTGATTGTTATTTATTTGGTACTCCAGGACTTCTAAGATTCTCAATAATGAGAAGTATAGTGACCAACGGATCTGATGGAATAATCTTTATTTTTGATGCTGCTGCTCCTGAAAAAGATGATAGTGCAATTGTAATATTAAATTCTATTCGAAAGCTATTACCGCCAAACACACCAGTGGTCTTTTTAGCAAATAAACAGGATCTTGAAGATGCAAGATCTCCAGAAGTAATCCGTGTCCAAAATTATTTACCTGAAGATAGTAAAATCTTTCCTACAAGTACTAAAACTGGAGAGAACCTAAAAGAATCGATTACTTATATGGTAAATCATATTTATGAAGAATATTCAACACTACTAAAAACACTTCGTACATACGAAAATGATATTGAAGGTTTAGCTCAAGAATTAAAAAAGGATAAGGTTCAAATGCGAGATTTATTAAATAATTTAGAAATTAAGCGTTTTATCGAAGTAGACAGAATTAAAAAGGTTTATAAAGTAAGAATGGGGTTGAAATACCTAGTCTAATTTTTCATGGTTAGACTACCTTTTTAACATAATAGGTGATATATTATCCATATAAAACTCTTTTTGCAAATCCTTTAGACCATTTCTTTGATTTTTAAGCATATTCCAGAAAAATTTGGGTACATTTTGCTCTTTTTCATACATTGTTTCAATACGGTCTAATTTTTCTAAAATCTTTTTAGGGCGTATTGAAAATTGTGCAATATAATCCTCTTCAGAATATTCCTTATCAAGATATTGTTTAAACAATACTTTTAAATCTTTATATTCCGGAATATAACCGATTGGTGTTTTAATAGCATTAAAATCACCATTAACCCGTCCATCTGCCCAAATTACCCAGCATAACTTATCTAAAATTCCATTTAAATATTTACCCTCTTTATTCTTAAGAAAATAATTTGTGGCAAATACTTTGGGGCAATGTTCTAACCGAGTACCGAATTTTTGGTGGTTTTTTATATATATTCCAAGTGGAACTACCAAAAAATCTAAATTGGCCATAGGCTGTTGGGTTCTGACACCTTCAGCACCAAGAGTGGCAGACGTAGTTTCTGATTCAATCGAAGCACCTAAGAAAACTCCATGTTCCCAATTAAGACTTTCAATAACAGGGGGCATTGTATCACTATCTCGACCACCATAAAAAATACCATGGACAGGTACTCCATTTGGATCATGGAGATTTGGATCTACGTTATCTAATTCTTCAATACGAATTGTATACCGAGCATTCGGATGTGCAACGGGAATATCTATTCCATTTTCATCCTTTTTTCCCTTTTTCCACCTACCTGAAAAATTGAATCCCTTATCTGGAATTGGTCTTCCATCCCCAATCCAATAAGAAGATCCATCTTTAATAAGAATATTTGAAAAAATAGTTTCTCGGGGAGTTGTTAATGCCTTAAATATAACAGGATCATCTTTAGCATTAACATCTTTAATAATTCCAAAAATACCACTCTCAATATTTACTGAATGAGCATACCCATCTTCCCAAACTCGAAGATAAGCTATATCATCACCCACTATAGTTTGTCCTGGTAACATTGCAGTACTGGTTTTACCACATGCAGAGGGAAACGCACCACAGAAAAATGAGGTTCTATTTTTGCCTTTTGGATGAACTCCCATTATAAAATAATGTTCTGTTAACCAATCTTCATTATTAGCTTTATAAATTCCTAATCTTAGGGCGAGTTTTTTTAAGCCTAATGAATTTCCAGCATATTGATTATTTACCGAAAGCACACATCCTTCTTTTAAATCAATATAAATTCTTCTCTTTTCAAGATTCTTAGTAACTGGTGGATTTCCAATTAGTTCACCGGAAGAATGGATAAAATAGAAAAAGTCATTGGAACCATTCAGTCTTTTAAATTCCTCATAACCAGTTCGATATAAGAGATCTTCACTATGTGCTACATAAAAAGAATCAGTCAATTGAAGTGCTAAAATTGAAAATTTCGAGTTTTTTGGTCCTAAACAGAAAAATCTTATTACACATTCATGATCCTTCATGCATCCATCCATTATTTCTAAGATTTCCTTCAAACCTTTTTCTCTTTCCATTGTATTTATCCATGGGAACAAGTTCAATTCGTCTTTGGAAACAAGAACTTGAGTATGTGCCTTGTCTCTAGCTTGATCATGATTAGTCATTGAAAAAAATCCATCATAATGAACAGTATGCCCTTTAAGGTCTAATTTCTCTTCTTCTCCAAGTTCAATTGCTCTATTTCTTACATAGATAATGTCTTCTTCTGAATCTGTTATGACAGTCACTTTAGAAGGTTTACATAATTTAACAAAATCATTTATGATTTGTAGGACATGACTATTATTGAGAGCTGTTAATTTGTCAAGATTTTTTTTATCGATAAGTTCCATTTTAACCCATGAAAAGCCTTTTATAATAAAGTTAATTGATACTGATTAAAGATGTTTATTAGAAAAGTACTAGTCTTTAATAATTTTACATTTTTTATACTTTCAGACTTCCAAGAAAATTTTTAAAGGAAAAGAAGAATAAATTAAGGAAATTATAGTATTCCAATATATGCACTCCAAAAATAAAAAAAAAGCTTTGAAATACAGTATTTTTGAGGGAAAGACTTTGATAGTTATTAAATATTAAATAATTTTTTACAGTAAGAACTCTAAGATTTTCTGGGTTCTTTAATCTTTAAAATAAAGAAAGTAATAATATTGAAAAAAAGAAATAAAAAATTTTTTTTTTTTGACTATGATAATCCTTCAGGCTTTGTGCCTTTACTATTTATAATTCTATCTACTCTCAAGA
>JBHLQA010000393.1:0-3609 GCA_048885285.1 Candidatus Odinarchaeota archaeon | reverse complement strand
ATTATTCGTAGATTTAAACGTATAAGTTAATTTTTAGTATACTATATACTATTATGTTCGATGTAATAGTAATAAATTATTGCTTTTCATGAACTTTAAATATAACTAGTTTTACTAAGTATTTGATTTTAGAAGTTGGCTTACAATAATTATAAATAGTGATAAATAAATCTAAAAGGAATTATGCTAAGACAAGCATTTATTCTTAATGGGAATGAGATTATATACAAAAGAGTATATGGAAATGCTTTAAGTAATTCCGAGATGGAAGACCTTAGTTTTAAAATTATATCAGAAGTTAAAAGAGCTCTTGGAAGAACTACAGGATTTTTTGATTTTATCAAATATAGAGTATCCTATGATTATGATGAAGGATCTAAGCTAACATTTATATTTATAACTGGCTTAATGGATGATTTTTACAGGGCAATTAAAACCCAATTAAATAATTTTAAAAATTTTTTCCTTAGCCGTTTCAGTGATGAAATTAGTAATAAAAACCTAAAAAAATTAAATTTTATTGGAATAAACGTATTTCTTGATGAAATACATAGGAATTTAAAGCCTAAAATTGCTGTTGTAGGTTTTGCTGGTGTTGGCAAAACGACCATAAAACAACTAATAAAAATGGATGAAATACCTCTTCAGCATGTTCCAACCATTACTGGAGAAATAGCAACAATCAAAATTGGGAAATTATTCTTTCGATTATTTGATTTTGCAGGTCAGGAGCAATTTAAATTTCTTTGGAAAGGATTTATAAAAGAAAGTGATGCTGTTCTTATAGTTACAGATTCTACAGTAAAAAATATTGAAAAAAGCAAATTCTTTTTAGATTTAAAGACAAAAGAAGTACCTCACGCTCGAGCAGCCATAATAGGAAATAAGCAAGATTTACCTAATGCTCTAAGTATTTCAGAGATAGAGGAAATTACAGGATTAAAGACATATCCGATGGTGGCGAATAGAAAAGAAAATCGTAATAAAATGATTAGAATCATTGCTGATATTTTAGATATGAGTACAGTGGATTCTCCATTATTATCTGAGCTTTTTGAAAGTACAGATTTAAGCTATGAAACATTATTTGGTTTAGGAGGCGAACCAATTGAGGAAAAATCTTTGATAATCCCAGAAGAGTCACCTTCCTTAGAAGTACCCCACGTCGAGGAAAAAGTTGAGATTAATGAAATAAAAGATAAAATAGAGCAATTATTTCCCGAAGAATCTGAAGTAGAAAGTCTTATTGAGATAAGCAAGAGATATAATCAAGGTCTTAAAATGCCTGTTGAAGATGCATTAATTACTTCTGAATTATTTAGTGAATTTGAAAAAAATAAATCATTTGGGTATTATGATAAATTAAGTATTTTATTCACAGCACTCAATTGCGTCTTTTTGACAAAAACTGATCCAAAAAAATTCCCAAAATTTAGTGCATTTTTTAGAAATTATAAAATGCATATATTCAATTCTAAGGAAATCAACCAAATTCGAAAATACTACTCAAAAGTCTTGAAACAAGTCAAAGCTTAATAAATCCTAAGTCTTTACCGTTTGAGATAATGTAATTTAAAAGAAGATAATTTTCCGTCCTTAATTATTACTTCTCTATACCCCCCAGCGGTCTCAGGATGACCATATCTACCTAATCCTAATGCAGGCGTTTGCACAACAAAAGGTCCATTATTCTGTATATCTTTTGCGTTAGTATATATCTCTGAGTATTCATCATAATAAATAGCTGCGGGATTTTCAATTTTTTTCAATTTAAATGGTGGTGCATCATAAACACTTGATTTATCTTCAGTATCTTCTAATCTAAACTCTAAAGAATCATGAGTATGTCCCGCTAAGGTCAAAATACAGCAATCCTTGCAGAATTTGACGAGTTTTTCCCAATTTGATGATACACATCCATGTTTCATATTAAATATTCCATCAATACGAGCTGAAGATATAGGTTTTTCTAATTGCCTAAAAAGCGATTCTTTAAATTCACTTAATTTTTTTTTGACAATCCGTTTACCCTCTTTTTTAAACAAATTAATTTTAAGGGACTTACCTCCAGTATTTAATGGAGGACCATGCAAGAAAAGAAATGTATTCATCCCTTTTTGAAATACGTTATTTATTAGGTTTTCTAAATATTTAACTTGCCTAGTTGAAATTCCTGTAACAGATGGATGTCCCGTTATTAAATCTCGAATATTTTTAAATGAATCAGCGCCTGAGTTTAAGACAATGAACAAATTATTCCCAAGCTTTATAAAAAAATCATAAAAAGAATTAATATCTGATAAGTACCCTTTTACAGCTGAAGATGTTTTAGTTAAAGCTGTGATTGGTGAAGCAGAAAACATTTCATTTAATGCTATAGCTTCTGAAGCATTTAAACCGATCTTTTTATACATCTCTGCCCAAGTTAAATCATAGTGAAAAGGACGATAATCGTGATTACCTAAGGTTGTAAAAATAGGACAATTTAATTCTTCACCCCTAATAATTCCTTTGTAATCATGATTAGTAGGTAAATTTAAAACACAGTTCTTAAATACTTGCCAATTACTATCTTCATATTTAAACAAAAATGTGTCTTTTAATTTTCGTACTTGTTTAGCTAATCTACTTAGGATTGTAAAATCAACTAAGTCACCAGTCATTACAATGAAATCTAATTCATTTTTAAGTACTTTTCTATTCATTAATTTTATAAACTGTCTAAATTGATTATTTGGGTTAATCAATCGTTTTCTTAAAGGTACTTTAATATCAGAAAGTATTTCTTCCTTTTCATCTTTTTTCTTTTTTCCCAATTTCAATTTCTTAGTTATTGTTTTGAAGAAATCCTCAGCACCACTTTTAACAGATGATTTTGCCCATTTTTTAATGATTCCATAAATTCTATCATTTCTTTCTGCCAAATGTAAATCAGTAGCATGAACAAATGTGAAATCTTCCCACTTTTGTTTAGAAACTACAATAGAGTGATAATTTATTCGTTCATTTGGTCCATAAAGATCAAACATTATAAAATTTCGTTCTTTCAAAAAATTAAGGACTTTTTTATTAAGAGTAAATTTAATATTGACATTATAAAAATTCTTCATATCTCCAAATACTTGATTTTTTATAAGGAAATCTTGAGGGTTCAAACCATTTAATGAAGAGATGTCATGTATATGGCTAATAGAAGAATTCTCAACTTTAATAATAGTAGTTTTAATTGGTTCCCCTCTATGCAGTCGAGATTTTAGAGTTTTTACCCCTTCATAACTTAAATCATGTTCATCAACAAATTTTATTTTATCTTCAAGAAACTTCTTTCTTTTTTTCCTAAATCTTTTCTCTCTCCATTTTGAGAATAAGCCTTTTTTTTCTTTTTTAAATATTAATTTATATGACCATTTGTAATCAAATAATGGAATTAAAGAGACATTTTTATCAATAATTTTGCCAAATATATCTGCATCAGCAATATCACTGATAAAAAGTAAAATAGTTTCAAATTCTTTATTCTTTAATTTGCGATCTATACTTAAGATTGATGGACGTCCCAGATTTGGATTTATTATAATTGATTTTCCCTTTTCGTCAATTTCTGACACA
>JBHLQA010000392.1:0-3609 GCA_048885285.1 Candidatus Odinarchaeota archaeon | reverse complement strand
CTTTAAGAATAATACTAATAAGATTATGAATAATAAAATCTTCCAATAAGATTAGCTATAAGTTGAGTTTCATCCATATTTGATTTCAAAATTTGCGATATTTAAATCATTCATATTTTATTATAATGTCAATTATATATATTATATAAAAATCTAATTAGTTGTATTTGTCAAAATGAATAAAATCTATAAATGGAAATTAAGAGATACTGTGATTATTGATATCTTCTTTATAATTTCCTTTATTGGGATTATAATTTTACTTACTTTTATATCATTTTTCTATTTATTGATTTTTATTTTGTTTTATGTCATAATGAATTTACTAATAGCAATAATTTGTCACGATTGTCCGCATCAAGGTAATTTTTGTCCAGGTGTAAGTCAACTTTTATTCGGTGCTTTATTATCAAAAAAGATCATTAAAAATAAAAAGATAAGCCTAAAAGTAATGAAAATTACTCTAATATTCTACACCTTAATAGGAATGGGTAACTTTATTTTTATGTTTGTAGTAATAATTATCTCATTATGGAAGACTATATTGTGGATTACTTTAATCCCTCCAATATGCTTTATCATATATGCAATAATAGCATGGCCAATTTTGTGCCCAAAATGCTCTAATAAGGATAACTGTCCAGTGAGGAATTTTAAAAAGTATTTTTAATTGATAATAATAAGTATAATCGATGCAGATGAAAGCCTCCATCAATATCTAAAACTGTACCTGTTGAAAATGGTATTAATCCACTTATAATAGCAACCTTACAATAGAACTTCATTTAGAGATCGGGTTTCATGTTGGAAAAGGCAGATGGCATTTAACTATTTATACGTATGAAAGGAAAAATTGTGCTGGAACAACGTTATTTTTCAGTTCAATTCAAGAGATTAAAAACTATATCGGAATACCTATCAAAAAGAACCAATTCTTCCAGATCGCTGGAATTAGGCAAAAAGGCGGGTGATTAAAAAAGGTGTTATTGTGTGGTAGATTTTGGTTAAAAGACAATTACCAAATATGAAACGCAAGGACAAGCGAAAGCATTGTGTATTTATACCTTAACCACGTCTCCCGCTCTCAATATTTTTTGGTATAACGAGATTGAGTTTAATAAGTTGGAGTTAAATAAAGCCGACTTTGAAGAATTGACCCTATTTTAGAATATTAGAGGAGATGATATAAAAATTGATTTATCAAGAAATATATAGGCTGTTAAATGAGATTTTTTTTATTCAGTAACTTTTTTAGATTCTTAAGATCCATAGTATTGTCAAAATAATACTAATTATATTCGGAATAATAAAATCTTCCAATAAGATTAGGAGTAGCGAAAACTATAAATATCAAATTATGATATTTATCTAAATCCTGCGTTAAATAAGATCAACAAATTAAAAATGTCGAGTTTATCAGAATATCTTGAAAAATTAGAAGCATGGGATAAAAAAGCTTTTTTAAGTGTTTATGAAAGTGATTTTAGCAGGAAAACTAAAAAATTTGCTATTGTATATGGTTTTTTTGGTTCATTATATTTTTGGGGGCTTGTTTGGCTAAGTTGGTTTATTTATGGATATGTTACAAAAGATTATTACTTACTAGTACTTTTTACAGGAGGTTTTGAACAAAGTGTTATAATCCATAGTATTATTCGCTATAAAATAATAAAAAGAAACCGTCCTTTCATCACACTTAAGGAAAGTGGAGTGAAAAAGCACGACGACTTTATCAGAATTCCATACATAATGAAAGAATCCGAAAAACAATCATTTCCCTCTGGTCATGTGACATTTTTATTATTTTTTGGGTTTGTTTTTGCGTATTATTTTTCTCAATTTTTTTGGGTTATTTTATCCATTTTTATACTATTGGATATTTTAATGGCAATTACGAGATTAATACTCGGTGTCCATTTCCCGATTGATGTTATTTTCGGATTTATTTTTGCCATACTTTATGCATTTTTATATTTAGGATTTTCTTACATTTATTGGATAAGATTTTACTATTGGTTGGGAGAAACTTTTTCACCAATAATTCATTTTTGGTTATGATAGAAAGACTATTTTTTTAATTATAAGTTAATCCTATTACTAAGATTTTTTCTAAATAATTTCTATAATGCAAGTGTATGAAGATGTGGGATGTTTTTCCGACATTTAAGGTGAAGAAAATAGAAATTATTTGATAAAAATAGCATTAGATAAATTTGTCACAAGATCTGATTATCAACAAGCTTTTTTTGCTATTGACTATTTGTTTTATTAATATTATGAGTTTAATTTTGAAAAAAAGAAAAAAGTTAATAATTCCAGATCATCACAAATTCACTTCAGATTTCAACTCAGTAATATTTATTGTTTTATGGAATTCTCTTGGTTTCTTTTTCATAGAATTTATAATGAATTATTATATTTATTTGGTTTTAGGATATCCTGCTTATAATGTAGGACTATTCTTTTCGGCTATTACATTTGGAGGATTAATTAGTTCAAGTTTCATTGGATATCTAACAGATCGCTTTTCTAAGCGAATTTTAGTTATGATTGGTTCATTTGGAAGAGGTTTTTCATATTTTGTATTATATATATCTATAATTTTACAGTCTCTAATAGGTATGTATATAAGTGCATTTCTTTTAGGGTTCGGAGCCTATATTTTCTGGCCTCCATTAGATGCTATAATCTCAGAAAAATCTTCGAAATATCATCGATCTTCTGCTTTTGGGAAGAGGAGATTTTTTTTAGGTATTGGAATGTTACTTGGAACGATAATTGGATTTACAGTTTTTAGTATATCAAATTATTTAGCTCCAAATAATACTTTTTTAATTTATGGGGCAATTCCTTTATTTGGATTCTCTAATATTTATGCAGGTATTCAATTTTCAAGAAAAGTAGATGAAAATAAAAAATTTGAATATCCACAGGAAGAAATTAATGCAGTAATAGAACCTGTATTAGAAAATATTGAGAAATCTTCAAAAAAACCAATAAATATATCATACTTTTTGGGAATTTTTATATTATTTACGGGATTTCTTTTAGCCTCAATTAATACTGGATTATACCGTCCATATATTCAAACTTATGTACTTGAAAAGATTAATAGAAATGCAGAACTAGTGGCATGGTTCTACTTGCCAACATCATTACTCGGTGCTTTAATCGCACCTAAATTGGGAATACTAGCAGATAAATTAAATACTTATCTGACTATTGCGATAGCAAGTTTCTTAGGAGGTTTAGTAACATGGTTAATTATAAATTCTGGAAATTTATGGATTTTTGCTATTTTACTTATCATTGATAATACAATAATGCTAACTGTTAGTTTTGTTTTCGTTAATTTTTTAAGTCGGGTTTCCATTAAACATCGTGGAAAGATTTTTGGCTTAATTACTGCTTTTGAATCACTCGGAATGATTATAGGTCCATTTCTAGGTGGAATTATATGGGAATCAATCAGTCCTCAAGCACCTTTTATAATATCAATTATAGTTGAATGGTCTTTAATATTCTTTTTTACTATAGGATTTAAGCTTCTAAATCCTTATCTTAGTGAAACTATAGAAGATAAAAAAACATTGAAGGAAAAATAGAATT
>JBHLQA010000391.1:0-3625 GCA_048885285.1 Candidatus Odinarchaeota archaeon | reverse complement strand
TCAAGCAAAAAATTATGTTTCAGCAATTTCATTCTTAGAGGAAGCAAAAGAAATTTATAGTAAATTAGGATATCAGGGAAAAATTGGAATGATTGATAAACGTATTTTCCAATTAAAAAATTTAGTCAAATTTCAGAAACAAGATACAATGGTTAAGACAAAGGGAGACGTTGAGTTTCAAAAACGTGTTGATAAAGTTTTAAATGAAAAAGAAAGATATAGTCAAAAAAAACTTTCAGAGCAAAAAGCTGTTTCACCCGAAATAAAACAAGTATTTAAAAAGATCGAATTAGTTATCAAAAAAGCTGAAAAAGAAGAAAAATTAGGGAACTCTTCTCGATTATTAGGAAGATATGAATATCTTCTCGAATTATATAAATTAATACCAAAAGATATAATGAATTTCTCAAAAGAAATATATGAAACGGAGAAGAAAATAGAGGTACTTCGTAAAAAAATATAAAAAATCTTTATCTCTTTATCTTAAAAAAAATATTAATTCTGATTATTTATGAAGAATCCTTTTAATGAATTTTATCATGTTCCGAGTTCAAAAGAGTTATTAGATATTGCTTTTAAAAGGAGTATGAAAAGTTCAGCTCAAGTGTCAAAAAATGCTCCTATCTTAATTAAGGCAAAAAAAAAGGAATCTAAGCGTATAATAGTTGCCAATGAAGAACTCATAAATAGAATTTTAAAAATTATAAAGATGGTTCCCATTATAGATGATCTCCCTGATTTTTATAAAGAATTAGCATCTATTTTAGTTAATATTGATAATTTGAAATTAACATTAGGAAAATTAAATGGAATTTTACCAGTTCTAAGTCATATTGAAAAAGAACATCTTTCCAAATTAAAGAAAATAGAAACACCAAAAGAAGGGGATCAGATAAGAAGATCTGCCTTTGGAAGAATTTCTTCAATAATAAATAAACAGAAAAATAGTCTTGAATATCTAAATGAAATCAGAGGCAGATTGAGAGAAATACCTTCAATTGATTATACAATGCCATGTATAGTTGTTGCAGGTTATCCAAATGTTGGAAAAAGTAGTATAGTAAAAAATATCTCCACAAATAAAAAAATTGAGGTTAAAGAATACCCATTTACAACGAAAAAGTTGAATATGGGACATATAGAAATTAAAAGAAAATTTGATTCAATTAATATCCAGTGTCTAGACACCCCCGGTATTTTAGATAGACCTATGGTAAAAAGGAATAATATAGAATTACAGGCTATTTTAGCTTTGAGATTGATCTCTGATTTAATTCTCTATATATTTGATCCTACTCCTGCTTCTGGATATAGCGTTGAATCTCAAATTGAATTATTTAATGAAATAAAAAAGAATTTTTCTAAAGATGGACAGATAGAGATAATTATTGTCTTTAATAAAATGGATTTAGCTAAAAATTCAGAAATTAGATTTTTAAGAGATAAATTAAAATTAAAAGAAAATAACTTTTATTTGACCAACGCTCTCACTGGAGAGAATTTAGATAAGCTGATTAATGATCTAAAAGTACGATATGAGAGGGATAAATAATATACATAATAGGATTAGATATTGGTGGAGCCAATACAAAAGCAGCTTTTCTTAGATTTAAGGATAAAAAAATTGTTGAAACTTATTCATATATGGAATATTTTCCATTTTGGGAAAAGACTATAAAGGAAATTCCAATCTTGTTGACAAGAGTAGTAAAAAATTTAGTTGAAAAAAATAATATTAAACTTGAAAATATCAATTATATCGCTGTAACTATTACTGCTGAACTTTCCGATGCTTTTCAAACTAAAAAAAAAGGTATTTTAATTATTTTAAATGCTCTTGATAAAGTCTTTAATAGAAAAAAAATAAAATTTATTACAAATAAATGTAAATTTGTGGATTATATCACAGCTAAATCTGATTATTTTTTAATTTCTGCAGCAAACTGGGCATCAACAGCTTTATTCTTAGGTCAATTCATTCCCAAATGTATCTTAATTGATGCAGGATCTACTACAATTGATATAATTCCAATTTTTAATTCCGTTCCAGTCCCAAAAGGTAGAGATGATATTTCTCGGTTAAATAATCATGAATTGATTTACACAGGGGGATTAAGAGCTACAATTCCATCTATTACTCATCATGTCCCTTATAAAGATAAAGATATTCGTATTTCATTTGAGAAGTTTGCATTAATTTCAGATATTCACAGAATATTAAATAATATTTCAGAAGAAGAATATGTTAATGATACTGCTGATAATCGTTCAAAATCATTAGAAGATTGTTATGCGCGACTCTCTAGAATAATATGCATGGATTCTGAAACAATTTCAAAGGAAGATTTAAATAGAATAGCAAAATACATTTATGAAAAGCAATTAGATATCATTATACGAGAAATAAATTTATTTATGCAAATTCTCATAGATAGATTCATAGAATTTGAAAACAATCCAAGATTTGTAATAACTGGATTATCAGCAGAGTTCTTGATTAGAAAATCTTTAGAAAAATTAGGTTTTAATAATATTTTATCTTATGAAAAAATTACTCAAATTCCAAATACTATCAATTCATCTGCTTTTGCAGTAGCAGGTGCATTTTTTTATCAATTATAATATATGCAGAGGAAAATGAATCGTACAAAAGCATTATTCAAAATTGGAGGTAAGATATTAGGAGATTTTGAAAATTTAAAATCCACTATGTCCCAATTAAATTCTTTATTTGAAGAAAACTTAATTCAAAAAATAATTATAATTCCAGGTGGAGGCATCTTCGCAAATTTTATTAGAAAAGTATACACTGAATTAAAATTTACGGAAGAAATTGCGCATTTTATGGGAATTATCTCTATGAATTATAATGGATTAGAATTGAGTAAACTTTATCCAAATTTACAAGTTATTGTAAATTTTAGCAAATTAAAAGAGATGGGTGATTCAATCTCCCTTTTCTTGCCTTATGATTATTTAAAAGAAAATGACATTTTACCACATAGTTGGGAGGTAACCTCTGATTCAATAACTTTGTTTTTAGCTAAACAACTTGGATTGAATGAATGTTTTTTAATAAAAGATGTTGATGGTATCTTAGATAATAACTATAAAGTTATAAAACAGATTTCTGCCTCAGAATTTAAAGAAATGAAGGACTTGGGAAAATTATATAAAGAAAATTCAAATAACGAAGAATTAAAAAAAAGTAGTACTCCCATTGATCCTTATGTATTAACTCTTGTTGAAAATTATAAAATCTCCTGTATTATTTTAAATGGTTCCAAGAACGCGATAAGAATCTCAAATTATTTTAAATCTAGTAATAATGAAGAAAAAGTATATACAGAAATAAAGTAGTGTTCTAAAAACCAGAATATGTTTATTTCAATAATTATATTATTTAAATTACAATTTAACTTAAAATTATAATTAACATGAACTTAAAATATAATTAATATAATAGTTATCGTTGTAAGGAATTAAAGTAATTGAATTCATAACTATGAAGACCTTACCATGTTTATCAAATCACACTGACACTTAACGTCAGACTCTGGAATAATAACTCCACTCTCACATTCATGATCTTTGTTACATTGTATTATCGATGGTTGATATGGAC
>JBHLQA010000390.1:0-3625 GCA_048885285.1 Candidatus Odinarchaeota archaeon | reverse complement strand
AATTTTTACTTCTTATTTTTTTCTTGTTTATAAATATTAAACATATTCATTCTAATAAAGCATCTATAGCACTATTTGTATTAGAATAGCCTAATTCAGATGAGAGCTGATTTGCGAGTTCTATACACATTTTTTTTGCTTTGCTTATTGATTTATAAGGAGGTTCATGACCATGAAATTCTGAATGATATAATCCAATAATTTTAAGGGCTTCTTCTTTTCTATTCTGTGCATTAAGAATTAAAGCTGTGCGATAGATTAATTCATATTGCCAATAAGGTGGATAAGCGAGTTTCATTCCTTCAAGAGCAAGATTATAATATTTCAATGCATTTTCTTTATCTTCAGCATCCTCATAAAATGTGGCAATAGAACTAGGTCCTTCCTGAGGAGTGGCTTCAGTCATTTTTCCATTTGTATATGCTAAACTAGTTTCTGTAGCTTGTTTGCATAAATCAAGATTATATCCCATTTCTGCTAATTTTATTAGATTATAACAAAGGCGTTGTCCATATCTCTCAGGAATTTCATTTAACGCCTTTTGTAACCAAGGATCAATCATCTTCCTTAAATATCTGTAAATTGAAGGATTTCCTCTCATTAATCCGTATTGTCCTTTTTGTTGACGTTCCTGATATTCTTCACCAGAACTAGTTTCGAGACTTTGAAGTCTCATTAATAACAATGATAAAAGCCCCATCTCAATTAATATATATGATTCAGTTATTTCATTTCCAAACAGGTTATTATGTTTTTTAAAAATAGGTTCAAACATCTCACGAAAAATATTTACATAATCATTTAATATATTCTCAGGGACTATTGCATGCCCATCCTCCATTTGTTGTATTGCTTGAGCTTGTGGTGCATATAGTTTTTGAGATAATTCAGTTATTTGACTTGTATAGTCTTCATTACTTATTTCTCCAGTCATCATTTTTTTCATTAATTCCTGTGAAATTTTTTGAAATTCTTCTGTTTTTTTTTGCGTTTCTGCTGGATCTGGCATTGCTGCCATTGAAGGATTTAAAGCTTTCATTAATGTATTATGTTCTTCTGTCTCGTAAATCTTCTGCTTAATAGAACCCATTCCATAGGTCATAGCCCAAAATAGCGAACTACAACCTGCTTTAAAATCCTCTTTATTGGTAGCATTAGCAACAAGTTCAATTTCTCTATTAAATAAATCATCAACTGGAACAGTCATTCCCATTGAAGCATATGTTGTTTTAGTTGATAAATCTGTATAAATCTTAGTAAAATCTGCTTGTGATATCTCTCCTCTAATATATTTGTCTTTCACTTCACTTAGTTCATCCCATGCTGGTTTCCAATCTTCTTCATCTGGACGTAATACACTTAATTTGAAATTATTCATCATTGTTTCAGCATAGGGTATCCTTTGTGCTTCGGGAGTAGTATGCGTTGAATACATTTGTTGGATTTCAGTAGTTTTGTTTGAAATATCTACAGCATGTTTTATAGCATCTTTTGGATCAAATCTATAGGCTAAGGTTGTAACATATGCTAAAAACTGTTGTCTTTTTGTTCTATCATCAGTTATTCCAGGAAATCTATTTTCTTCAATATATTTTGTTAAAATAGATTTACACTTATTTGGAAGTGACCTAAATGCCCTTTGCGTATCTAATTTATCAATTTGATTATAATATTCCTCCCTAGAAATCTTTTGCTCTTGGTATAATTTTGTTAGATTCTCTCTTTCCTTAAGCGTTCTATCATCTTCTTCTTTATCATAATCTGTACTGGCACTAGCATCCTGGCTTTTCTTTGTGGTTTCCTTAAATTTTTCAGAATGTTTATATCCTTCACCTATAACTGTCGTCAATCTATCCCATTCTGGAAGATTAATAGCCCATTCATCGAGAAATTTATCTCTTGATAATTTTGTTTGTTCTTCAAATTCAATAGCTTTATTAGGATCTGGTAGCATTAAATTTTCAAAATTGATATTAGATGGAGGATTTTGCTTTAATGCATTAAGCCATCCTCTAGGTAAATCTGATTCAACAAAATTAAATTTTTCTCTACATGTTGAAAAGATACTATTAAAATCAGGACCTCCTGTCTCACCTGGACGGATATTCCATAAAATATTCTTCAGTTCAGGACCTGCCTTTTCCCAAAATGCTCTATAATTTACATGCTCAAAATCCCACCCAGAGTATCCTAAGAATAGACAGGGATATTTTTTAATCAACCATAAATATAATTCTGCTTTTGCTAAAGAAAATCCACCTGCACTCTTATATGCTGAAGCAACAGCTACAATTGTATTAGGACGTTCAATTGTTCCATGAATTTTACAAATTAATACTTTATTCCCCAAACCTTCTGTTTTTACTCGCTCAAAGAATTCAGCATATTCAGTATTATCAACTAATAATTCGAACTCAATATTTTGTTCCTTCATCGCTCGTTCAACATATCGATCAAAATTAGTAGTAAAGACTGCTTTTAAAAGCCCTATTTTAGCTAACCTTGCTAGAAGGTGGTGATTTGCATTTGGAACATTGACATCAAGTACCTGAAATACTTTATAGAGATTCTCACCATGGATATTAGCCCAAGTCTCCAGTAATGCTTCAGGTTGGAAGTTTGGATCTTTTATAATCAGTTTTTTCGGTACCCCCCATTCATCAGGTACATTTTCAAAGAAATTAAATAGTATTTCTTCAGCGAGAGTCCACCAACTAGGTGCACATGTAGGCGGAGAAATTGAGATTCCTGCCCCACAATATGCAATAAATCCATTTTCAAATAATGTTGGAAGGATATCTCCCATCTTTTTTGATACTTTATCGATTATTTCCATAGTAATATTATTAATCAATTAATTTTTATTTAAAGTTTTTTAAACAAAATTTAATGATTTAAAACGTTAATAAGGAAAGTAAATATAAAAAATCATCAATTTTACTAAATTATAAATTGGTCTTTTATCCTTTTATATTCTTAATTCTATTATAATTTATATTTATTAATAATTTCTGTATAATTCTTTATATCTTTTTCAATATGTTTAACTATGAGATCAATAGTGTTGAAAAAAGCTTCATTATTAGACTCTTTGATTATTTCTTTTAATTCATTTAAATTATTTACAAGGTTCTTATAATTTATTATAAAATCTTTAACAATTCTACCTAACATATTTATTTTTGGATTTGAACGATATCGATATCCTTTTTTTCTAATTCCAAGTTTTAATAAAGTTTTCTATAGCATTGATAAGTATTCCAATTTGTATGACTCTTACTGAAGATTTTACACCTCATATTTGGGATAATCCATTCCTTAATTTAGTAAGGGGGATTCTATTAATTGTTATTATAATGATTTAAGGGAGAATTCATGATTTAAAATGGTAAAAATAAAATAACTTGAATTCTAAAAAATTCTTTTCTTTTTTATTTAAAACCATCAAAAAGATATAGTGAAACTTTTATCTTCTGATTAAAAATTATTTCTTAAGAAAGAACTACTATTAAATTCCCTTTTTTAATTTTATTTAAAATCTTTTATTATTGAAAAATTAAAGTTTTTTATAAAATGTTAAATAATTAATGAATTTTTAATTCTTATGATTTGCTGAATTGGTTAG
>JBHLQA010000389.1:0-3666 GCA_048885285.1 Candidatus Odinarchaeota archaeon | reverse complement strand
TTTACTGATCCATTAATTATCACTCTCATATTTAAATGTTTTCAGTCATAATTCTTCTTAAAAAGTACGGAAAAAGTCATAAATGAATTTTCAATATTATTTATTGCAACAAAATGACGAAAAAATTATTTTGGATATAATTTATATTTTTTTTGACAAAATAGTAATTTTATTAATTTCAATCTAGACCTGAAGAAATAAAATCGGAATATACTTGACTGAAAAATGCAAATCTTAATTTAGATAGTAACTTCTCAGTCATTTGACGACCAAAAAATGATCAGAAGTAGACATCAATCTATTAATCATTGGTGAAACCGATCATAATTGCCCTTTTCAGTAACCAAAAACAACCTTTCTATCGAATTATAAATGATTTGAATTGATAAAATTAATTATTATATTCATTAATTCTGGAGGAATTATGTAAAAGATTGATCGTTATACCGCAACATTATGATCGGAAACCGTCAATTTTATATACCGTTTTTTATTTTCATAAATTGTAAAACAAAAAAGTAAACGAGGAAATAAGATGGAATTATACAAAAATGAAGAAAAGTTGGATAGAGTAATAAACAATTATAAAAAGATTCGAGAAGCTTTAACGGGCTTGAATGACATTATCACGATAAATTTTAATGAGAACAATTTTTATCATGCAGCCGCGGTTGATAATTTAAAAGCGTTGCATAATAATGTTATAGAAATCTTAAAATCTTCTTTTACCCCTCGTGAGATAAGGATTCGCTTGAGAGAATTAGAGTTTGATGAGAAGGAAGCCGAGAAAGTTTTTCCATTATAAATGTTTCAAATTTTATTTTTAGCTTATTTTTGAATTTTATAAATACTTTTATTTATTCATTTAATTATAACTTATTTTTCTTAATTTTCGAGAGACTTCCCACATTTACTACAAAAACTCGCATGAAGGGAAATTTTTTTTCCACAAAATGGACAAATAGTTTTGGGTGCAACTTCGGATAAAGGAATTACTTGGTAATGTCTATTTTTCTTTCCCGTCTTGGAGTATGACATAAAAGAACCTATTCCAATTGCTAGAATTCCACCCATGATCGGGCCAATAGCTCCAAATCCCGGACTTAAAACATTCCAAAGGCCATATGGAAAGTTTCCATTATAAGTATAGAAATCTAGTGATATTAATGAGATTATTATTCCAACTAAAACACAGATACCGCACCATATCCATAATTTTCCAATATTTTTATTATAAAAGTAATTACGGTGGTATAAATACCCAGTTAGTATAAGTACCACTGAACATACTATGATCACTATAGCTATGCTTATTCCAGTGATAAGAATTACTTTATTATTAATAAATTCAATTTGATTACCAAAACCTCTTTCAAAAACCAAACCCCACATCCAAATGTTGAAGTATGTATAGAAAGTAGCAACTGGAGTAAAGACTCCAATTAAAGCTAGTATTCCACTAAAAAAAGGAAATAACCACCAATATCTTTTTATAAAAATTTCACCTTAATTTTAATACTAGAATTTCTAAATTCAAAATAATTTAATTAATGGTTTTATTAAATAATTTTCTGTAAGATATCTAATTTCAATAATATATAAAGAAAAATTGGTATAGACAACTTAAAAATATTATATGGTTTGATTGTTAAAGTCTTAAAACTTGTTTTAAACCTAGCTAAATTCGAATAAGACTGCGCAAATTCGAATTTGACGAGAAAGAAGCCGAGAAAGTGTTTCCTTTATAGATAGAAAAATTTTGTTTTGATAAAATTGTTTAGATTTTAATATTTAGAATTAAAAAACTATATTCTAATTATTTTTTCATCACTTTTATTATTCTACTGATTTTAAAAACTTATTATTTAATTTTACTAAATTTTGGAGCATAGAAATTTTAAGTAGATAACATATTTTATCGTTTCTGATATTATTATTAGTATTTTATAGTCTGTTATATTATAACAATGTCTTCAACAAAGTGATTTTGCTCTAAAATTTTTCATCACTAAAATATAGGAAATAAAATTAATTGAGGGAAAAAGAAGAATGGAAAAATTACTGAAAAAAAAAGTAAATTAGTTTGAAAAGCGAAGTATAAGATATACTGTAGTACTATAGCTGGTAAAACACTATTCGCTTTAAAACTTAAATATGCAAATAAAGAATGTATGATAAAAATAATTGGTATAAAAAGGGAAGCATAATAAAGTATAAGAAAAATAGAATAACTAAATTGAAAATATTGTAGATTGGTAAAATAAAATAAAACTATTGTTGGTATACTAAAAAAAAGGGAAAATAAGAAACTATCAAATAATATTGCTTTTTTGGCATTATAAATGTCCAAAAAAATTGTTAAAATAATACCATGAAAAAATATTTCTTGCCAAAATATAGTGGAAAATGTTAAACCTACATTAAAAATTTCATAGTATTTTATGAAAGTAATTGGTATTTGGAGAACCAGATCAAGAACTAATGGATATATTATTGAAAATACAAAAAATGGAACCAGAAGAATCCAAAAAAAAAATTTTAACCGTGTTTTAGGCCAACTAATTTTAAAACCAGCCAAATATTTGGGGATTGGGTGAATTTCAGTTTGTAATTTAATGATGGTTGTAATTATAATAATAAATACTACAATGGAATTTAAATTATATATTGATAATATTAAAAATACTGACCACCAATTAATATAATTAAAAATATAATCGGAAGGGAACAATGATTGAATTAAAAATCTTAATAAGGTGAGGGTCCCAAAATACAATAACATTAATATAAGAAGAGCTATCCCTCGATTATTTGAAAAATATGTAATTTTAACTCCTTTTATAAATTCAGGCTTAAAGTCATGGAGCGTTTTTAATCCTGGAATAAGTGGAAAAATTTTATTAAATAGAAAGATGGTAAAGAAAAACCCAATAATCGAACCGGATATTAAAAAATAAATTAAATCAGTAAAGCTTTGGTGAGTATAAGCAAAAAAAAAGCAAAATATTATTCCGAATGATACAAAATATTGAATAATTATAAGTAACCCCCATTTTTGATAACGCCTTTTTGGATTAACCTCTTCAATAACATAATGACTTCTAAACTTACTGAAAAATAGAATTCTAAGATTAAATGTCAGAAGAATAAAAATCCAACTTAATGGCAAGCAAGTTATTACCGTCAACAGTAGGGCTAAGAATTTGTCTGAAGAAATAAATAGTAAAACTGGACAAAAAACAGCAAGAGTTTGAAGAAAAATTAATAGAATTATCTTCGCTTTAGCGCGTTGGCGATGATTGACAGGTAATGAAGCAAGAATAGATTCTCCAGAGGTTTCTATGTTTATTATGCCATTTACTATCAATATTGATATAACTGGAAGAATCATTAACAGGCATATAAAATTTAAAACGTAATCTCTCTCTATAATGAATTTTTTGCTGATACTAGTAATATTAAAAAAGAATATAAAAACACATGAAAAAACTATTGGTGTTATCATAGCTGAAAATGTTTTAAAATCTCTCAGAGCAAAAGATAAATCTTTTCGTAGGTAAGCTATAGTTGGCGATCGTGTTTTAATCTTGACTTGACTCTCTTCTGTGAACGAGTTAACTTTAGTTCTGTACTCGCTTTCTTTAAATTTAGAATAAGTAGTCCTTT
>JBHLQA010000388.1:0-3668 GCA_048885285.1 Candidatus Odinarchaeota archaeon | reverse complement strand
CGTGGATGGGAAATAAAGTAATACCTGCTGTTGCTAAACATAAATTTAATCCTGAATATATAGATACTCAATTAAAAATACATGGAATTACTGATAACGCTATAATTATTGAAACTAAATTGGGGATTATGGAATATTTTCCCAAAGATCAATTAATTCTTGGTGAAGATACAGATAAAATACAAATGGCTGAATGGTATAATATCAAAATACCCCTATGGTTATATAACAAGAGAAGGAATATATTTGGGATTGCCTAAATCTTTTTTTTTCATTTGATTTTTATTTCAATCAGCTATAATAACACTTATCACATAATGGCTTTCTCATTGATGTTTTGAAATATTCACCACACTCATGACAAACCTTCTCAGGAAAATCACGATTTTTATAAACATTCCAAATTCGAAAACAATTATAACAGAACGGTCTTGAGATATCATAGTATAATTTTCTCCCACATCTAATACAATAACCTTTCCATGAAGTGGGCACTTTATCCACTTCACTTTGATCAATTAAGAACTTTAGAGATTTCCATTTAATAAAATCTTTTAGTCTCACTAAATCAACAATCTTCCATTCTGTTGGATCACCTAGATTTTTATAATCTTTTCCACTCAATTCTATGATATTATAATTTACTAAGAGTTCTAATGCTTCCAAAAAATCACTATCATTTTTATCTTCAATAAAATAATTCTTATTGGATTTATCAGCATGTACACAATAAGAATGAATATCTGCTACATAGAATGCTTCTTTTTCTTTCCACATTTCACTCCAATTTAAAAATTCTAATGCGATATCACCAGCGATAACGAAAATTGGCATTTTTATAAGTTCTATAGATATTTCATTTGCTTGAAGTTTTTTTTCAAAAGATTCACGGTCAATTCCAAAAAATAATTTTGATAAATTCTGGTAATTAGGTTTTAAAGATCCTGGTCTTATATATTCCTTTAGATAAGATTTATCGAAAGTATTTAGGATTTTTGTGAGTTTATAAATTTTTAAGTTTATACTATTATCAAAATTATTAAAATTAATACCATCTAAGTAGTAGCTTATCATGAAATTTTTTATTATTTTCTTGAGAAGATCAACTCTTTCATCTAATGGATCGAGATTTCGTGGTATAATATAGTCGTTTCTCTTCAATTCATTTTGTTTTCTAAAATGGTTAAGAATGTAATCCGATAAGAATTTATCTCTTAAAACTATAGATTGAGGTCCATTTCTGACATAGAAATCTTGGTTTTGATAAAAGATTGGATCTCTTTCTGAAGGTTGAACAAAAAGTATAACAACTTCTTTTCCTTCCAATTCAATATATGAAATATTAACTAAATTAATTATCTTTGATCCAAGTGAATCTGTAAGAGTTTTCCTAATATCAATATGCATTAGATCTTTGCTTTTAGGAACATCATCTTTATGATATGTAGAGAGATCTCGTTCAATGCCAATAATGTTACTTTTATCATCTATCCCTATGAATATTTTTCCCCCTTGAGAATTTAGAAAATCGCAGCAAGCTTTTGCTATTTGTTCTTTTGATTTTTTATTTTTTATATTATTAGCATCCCATCTGAATACTTCTTTAAATTCAACAGTTTGGCTTTCCCCATTTTTAATCAAATCTAGTAATTCTTGATTATTACTTACATCTGAATTCATTGTCTAACCATTAATTCATATTTATATTCAATCAAAATCATGCAAAATTATATTTTTACTCCCAAATCTCTTAGTTTCATTCTAATTGCATCTTTAATAAAATCTGCTTTTGAAGTATAGGCAATTTCACCAGAGTTAATAAGCTCTTCAACTTTATCAATAAGATTTCGCGGGAGTGAGACCGTAATATAATCACTAGACATAGTTTACTATAAACCCTTAGTATAAATAAAAATATTGAATGACAATTGCGCTATATTTGCGCTATAATAATAGATAAAACCAATAATATAAGATAAAAAATGGTTGAAAAACCAAAGATTTTAATATAAGATTTGTCATATATGTATCATACATATATGCTAAATATACCGTAATTCAATAATAAAATTCCAATAAAATCTTAAAAAATCTCAAAAAAACTTTAGTTGTTCTATTGAGACTACTTGAATTTAAATTTTAAATGAATTTTAATTAAAAAGGAAGAATTCAGGAGTAAAAAAGATAGAAAATCTAAGAGGGTTAAGGGATGAACTCTAAAAAGGATAATATTTCACTTCAGATTGCCGAGAGTGAAATTGAAAGACTCTTACAAATATTTTCCATTTCTAACTTCAAGAAGGAATTTATAACCAAAAAATTCCTAATATTTTATGCAATATTCAAGGATAGGAAACTTTATGGAGATCCTAAAATTCTTGTTCCAATTTCACTGTTCTTTTGTTTGCGACTGCACGGTATATCAATTAATATATTTGATCTTATTGACCATTCACAGATTACAAAGAAACAATTTTTATGCTTTATTTTTCAGGTGTTAGATTTTTTATTATGTGAACAGGAGATGTTATCAGTTAATAATATCCCAAAATTATTAGAAGGATGTTATGAAAGAAGAAAGTTCCATGAATTTAGGAAATTTATAAGATTTTACTCAAATTGCCCGATTTGTGGAAGACTACATGACAAAGCGTATATCATTACTCAGTATTTTAATTCAAATAAGATTTTTAAAAAAAAGTTAATAAAAAAGATAAAAAAATCTGAAAAAGTATTTTTATGTAAGATTAAAAATCCAAAATGTATTTTTTTTAAAGGGGAAATATGTAATTTTGGAATTCCATGCAGAGATTGTATTAACCAATATTGAATAATAAAATAAAGAAAATTAGTAATTTCATTATGACTATCATATTATCTATTGTAGTCGATTTCACCAAAATGAAATAAAAATTTCAGGGAAAGGAATACCGGAATTTTCATTTTTTTCCTTTAAATAGATCTGATTTAGTTCGTATTCAACCGAACTATAAAGAAATAATATATAAAAATAAAATAATATAGAGGTGTGTAAATCATGGTTGAAGATATGCAAGATGAATTTGAAAATAGTTATCCAAACGATTTAAAAGATGAGTTATATAGAGTACGAGGTAAAATTTTATCACATTAAAAAGAAAACAATAAAAGTGAGGAGCTAATAAAAACAGAAGATATTCAAAATAAATTCCAAATTGCACCAAGTACTGCTTCTGAACATTTATGTGCTTTAGAGAAATATAAATTAATTAAAAGAGAGAATAAAGGAAAGATTAAGTATATTAAGATTACAAAATTAGGTGAATTGTACGTTAAATAAGTTCTGATTACTTGTTTGGTTTTTTATTTTCCTATTTTCAATTTTTTTTTTTATCCATCATTATTTGAAATGGTTATTTAGTTGATCCTAAATAAAATAGAGATTTCTATTGAAAATTTTGATACACTATTTTTTTGAATCACAATTCATTCTTATTTAATATTTTATTTAATCCGTTTCTTTTAATATTAAATAAGAAAATCAAAAATCCTAGATATGATAATACAGCACATATTAATCCTATTATCAATAAAATATCAATAAAATCAAGAGGATTCGAAAAGAATATTGAATAAAACAATTTAAAAAATACAAATGCAGATAATATCAGAATGGAAAAAAAACCTGT
>JBHLQA010000387.1:0-3694 GCA_048885285.1 Candidatus Odinarchaeota archaeon | reverse complement strand
ATTTTCAACTTTCTCTTCGATATCGATGATATCTTTCTCTAGTTTATCTTTATTTGCCCATAATAATTCATCGTTAAATTTCTTTTTAACATCTAATAATCTATTTTTTCGTTCTAAGCGTTCTAATTTAGGATTTAAGAGTTCCAAACTAATATTTAATGTATTTTTCCTACTTTTTAATGAATGGAGATCGTTATTCAATTCATAAACATTATTTTTCTGTTGTAAAATCTCTTCTCTCAAACCTTTTAAACCGATACCTTCCTCAAGGAAGGTGCTTAATTGCGTCGGTTTTAGATTTTTAATTGAATCAATTTTTCCCTGACTTACAAATGCAAATTGATTGTCTGGATTAATATTAAAATCAGAAATTAGCTTTTGAATTTCTTGAACTGTTTTTCTTTTAAATTCTATATCATCTTTTCTCTTAAGTAAAAAGTATGGTGATTGACCTCTGATAACATACCTTCTTAACTTAACTAATTCATCTTCATTTTGGATATGAATTTCTACCATGGCATGATTTTGTCCATTTCTGATAAAATCTGCCCATTTCTTATATCGTTCGTCTCGTTCATTACTACCCAAAACAAATTTTATCGCTTGAAATATTGAGGTTTTGCCACTCCAATTTGGCCCTACGATAATTACGAAATTAGATTTTCCGAAATCAACTTCATCTTTCTGGAAAGAAAGAAAATTTTCCAATATTACTTTCCTGATAAATATTTTTCTTTCTTTTGATGAAGCAATATTATTCTTATTCATATTTGAATGGGTTCGAGGTGCCAAATTTATCTCCTCCTATAATCATTCATTTACCAAATGCATGCTTTAGAAGATCTACTCGTTTTTTCGCCTTTTCTAAATATATTTGAGCCCTGTTTGGAGAATCGTTTAGGATGAATGAATAATTTGCAATCATTTTCAATTCACCTTCTTCCAAAGGTTCTTTTTTAGCCAATTTATCAATTATTAATACAAGTTCAGTATAGTTTTTCGAAGCAGCATTTTCATATAGTTGATTTAGCATAAATTCCGAAATATTTGATTCACGAATATCCTTAACAATTCCATTTACATCCTTGTAATTTTCAACATCTAATGACATCTGGGAAGCGAGAGATTCTGTATTTTGAATATTCTCTTCATTCAATTCTACTTTTAGGCTATTTTTTGTGTCAGGAGGAACAGTATTAGGTATATATTCACCTGATATTATTAAATCAATTAAAATATCCGTAATTTCATTACTTGTTTCATTTAATTCTGAATTTAAGAACTGTTTAAATATTCCAACTTTCAATAGTTGTTTTACATCTTTAACCTCCCAATTTTTGGTGTAATTTACAATTTCATTAACATCAAAGACAATCTTACTATTTTTTTCTAAAAAATCCTTCAATACTGTTTCTCGTTCTATTTTATTTATTAATGGGATTTTAATAAAAAGATCAAATGTAGAATATAGCTTGTCTGATAAATTATTAATATCTTGAATATCATAATTTATCCATATTAGAATTAAATTTACATCGATAAACCTAAAATTTTCTCTCTTTTTTTTTCTACTATCCAAAAATTCCTCAAGTAAATTTTTCCCTTCCAATTTTTTTTTAAATATCTTTTGCTGATTAATCAATAATATTTTTTTTTCGCTATTTTTATCAAATTCTATACTATCAACCTTCTTGCCATTTTGTTTTATAATATCTTTTCGAAAAGCATCTATAATTTGGATAAAACTTTCTAAGAAATTATTTGGATCTTTATTGAGTTCCTCTTCATTAATTTCAATTAGATCTAAGTAATAGTTTTTTGAAATTAGTTGTAAATAATTTAGAATATCCGTTCCAGGAATGACATTAATTAAAATAGCTCCTTTTGGTTCAATATAACTTTTTAACTTAGGATCATCATGATTTGTTATCATAGCCTTGATAAAATTAATAATATCATTATATTTATCCCGATAAAAAATATCTTCTTTATTAATATTAAATTCTGAAGGGGAAGTTATCTGAAAATACTTTAAAAATTCTGGAATATTGTTTAATTCTTTCATTGATGATCTTCCATAAATTTTCCTTTATTAAAAATCGCTTTGGAATGATTTTGAAGTATATAAAGTTTTGTTAAAAAATTGCTTAAACATTATTTACATAAATTAACACATATAAATATTTAGCGGTAATCATAGTTAGCGAGAATTAGGTCTCCGACATAAACCTTAAAATTTATATAGTTTTATTTTGGGAGAACAACATCAAAAATAATTTGACTACTAAAAATAATAAGTTAATAGCATAGTTTTTCTAAATAAAAAATTATTATTAATTTTGATAATTCTTAGATATCTTCAGTTTACTCTTGATTAAAAAAAATTTTGAATGAATTTTGCTAATATTTAAATTTTATAGGAAACTTATCCTATAATTATATAACATTTTAAAATATAATAATGTGAGTCTAAATTGAAAGGAGATAAAATAACTCAAAAATTAGCTCAATTCTTTGAAATCTATGAAGAAATTGAATTTAAAAATATTAATTTATTCTTTAATGAACTTATATTTGAAAAACTTCAACGTTCTTTTGATCATCAATTAAGAATAATAGAAATTATAAAAAATGTAAGTCAATATACCCAAAAATTCAAAAATTTATTAATGAATGCTGAAAATCCTAATCTGAGAGAATTAAATCTAAAATTATGTTATCTAAAAAAAGAATTGGATGAATATTTGTCTCCGGAATCTTTTGATAATTAAAAAGTATGAAAATTATTTAATGGAACATTAAGAGATGACTTTAAAATGAAAATTGAACTACTTTCTATTACACCAAATGCCGAAAGACATATTGAAAATGCAGCTAGAACTTCATATCAATCTTTTGAGAAGCAAACAGATAGAAGTTATAAACCTCTTATTAAAATGCTTATAAAACGAGGTCATGAGTCTGTATTAGAGCATGCAACAGCATCTTTTAAAATTTCAGGTGTATCTCGGGCATTAACACACCAATTAGTACGACATCGACTTTGTTCTTTTACTCAAGAATCCCAGAGATATGTAAATCAAGAGAATTTTAATTTTATTGAACCAAGTGATATTAGAAATAATTACACAACACATAAAATATATTTAGATCTAATGTTTGAGATCCAGAAGAAGTATATGCGTTTAAGACAATTAGGAATAAAGAAAGAGGATGTACGTTATATATTACCAAATGCAACCGAAAATGAAATTGTAATGACGGCTAACTTTCGTGAATTAAGACATATCATTAAATTAAGGGGTGAAAAATCAGCTCAATGGGAAATACGTAATTTGAGTCTTAAAATACTTGAGGTTCTTAAGGAAAAAGTTCCAAATATCTTTCAGGATATAGAAATTGATGAAAAAAATCAAATTGTGAAAATGAAAAATCTATAAATAAATTATCAAAAAGGTCTAAATTATGAATATTGAATTAATAAAAGATATTTATATTCCAAGCAAATCAATACTAGAATATTTTGAAAAATATAATTTATCGATAAGTTCTATTAAATTAAGAGTATGCTGGGATTGCCGAGAAAAATTAGATTTCTGGGAATATTGTTCTCAGCATAATGAAGACAAAATTGAATATATGATTAATCTATGGCAGAATAATTGTATTGAGTTTTATTGCTGTGAATGTTTTA
>JBHLQA010000386.1:0-3710 GCA_048885285.1 Candidatus Odinarchaeota archaeon | reverse complement strand
TTCAATTTTATATTTATTAAATAAAGAAATACTATATTGGATTTTTTAGTTAATTTTTGATGTTTTGATGGATATTTAATTAACTGTTGAATTACTATTACAGTTTATCTGTACTTCAAAAAAAATTCTAAAGTGAATTTTAATTAATACTTATAATTATAATATATTATATTTTTCTTAAGTAGATAATGTAACTTTTATTATGAATATTAAAAAGATCTTTGTATCATTATTTTTGATTTTCCTGTTAGTTCCAATTACTTATGCTAGAGCATTTACATATATAGATAATTTTAAGGATGGAGATTACATTTTTTTTCTCATTGATTTAGAAGAAGGGAGTCATCTTGAGCTCAATGTTACACGTTGGGGAAGTGGAAATTTTACTATTTTTTTGTTTGATTCACGCCCTTCAGATTCATATATAAATGAGGATAATTCTTTAAAACCAATTATTTTCACCCAATCTAAGACAGTTAATTATAGTCTAGATGATAATCCTTATATTTTTCATACAGCCAATAAAACGAACATATATTATATAGAAATCATTCTTTTCACTGGTGGACCAGATGCTTTTACTTTTACTTATATGAGATACTACGCCAATTATACTGAGAATCCTGCGGAATTAATAAGATATTATCTCCCAATCATTCCGGGCTTCCAAATTGAATACATATTGATTTCACTTGTTATTACAGTCGGAATAACTTATATTTTTTTTTCAAAGAAGAAAATTCGAAAATAAAAAAAATTCTATTAAGCTTAATTATTTTCCTTCAGTTATTAAGAATCAAGCTCTAAAGAATTTCTTAATTCCCTTCCCAACCAGCTAATCTCGCAAAAAGATACCAACATCCATATGCTTTTAAATTAGCATTTAGAGCATGTGAATGGGCTGATCCACATTGATACCAATCACCACCGTGATAATAATCATGGGCTGTATCTGTAAAACTTGTCATTTGAATTTTATTTTCTATCCACTCTGTAGCCCAATTTCCTCCATCATAACTGCAATCATCATTTACATTTTTATCAAGAAAATAATTGTCATCAGGATCATAGCTTTCAATATCCGCAAAATCAAATAGAAATCTGTTATGAGTTCTGCAGTGTTTTCGAATCATTTCATTCTGTACATTATTTGTTCCCCCTATTCCGTTTCCATCAACATGCCCAGTCATAAATACAAATTGTACCTCATTTGTTGAATTTCTTCCCTTAGAACCTCCCGTAGAATACATAGAAATTAAATTCTCCATGTGGTAAATGTATCTTGTAATGTTATGTCCTCCAATACCACACCAAGACCACATAATAATATTAGTTCCAGGATTTTCAGGAGAATCCAAGTATTCTTCCGTTGCAGCCGCCCATGTGTCATCATTAGGATTTCCAAGGTCATGTGCTGTAGTTGTTACGAGAGTATCACCAAAATCACCATAATAATCGAAAAACGCAAGAATTGAATCCTCTGTAGCGCCTTCAGAACCAAATGCATAAGTACCATTAGCTCCCATAAAATACTCTAATCCTTCCATACCATCAGTCAATTGGCTTCCATGAGATGTATGTCCATAAGCAATATTGAGATTCTCTTTAGAAATATTTATCCATTCAATCGGAATACTTAATAAATCCTCTAAATGTGCATGATTATGGTTAATTATAAGAGAGCCTGATAATGTTTGATTACTGACTGTAAGAATCCACGATTGAGTGTCAGAATAAACTCCATCACTTACAACTACATTCACTATGTATGTACCATTAGGATGAGTATTCGCATCAAAGATATAATTAGAAGTATTCCCTCCAACTTCAGTTTCATTCAGAGACCAAGTATATGTAAGAGCATCACCATCTGGATCACTCGCACTAATACTGAACTCTTGAGTCTCCGTTTCATTTATATAGGGATTCACTAAGGGACTATAACTATTGATTACAGGAGCATGACTACTGTCTTCAGTTTCACTATTTATTACCAAATAAATACATACTCCACCAATAACTACCACACAGATTAATATTATAATTAAAATCGATTTCCCTTTCATAAAATATCAGTTTTTCGCAAAATCATTTAAATTCATATTTTTAAAATACATAGTGTATCGAGTATTAAAAGTTTGTTAAACTTCAAAACCAACTTATCTATTATTTATTTTATACAGATCAATAACTTTTTCAATCAATGTAACAACTAGTAATCAACAATGACGAAAATCGACATATATATCTTATAAAACATGTAAGTTTTCAATAAACAAATTTTATATTTCTTATAATGTTTTTTTCAACATCAATAAAATTAAATTAATTAAAGTGATAAAAAATTTCCTTCGATGAATTAAGCAAAAAATTAGCTGAATTTATGAAAGATACTGAAGAGGTTGAGCTTCAAGATGTTGATTTAATTGCTGAATATCTTGAGTTTCAAATGCTTCCAAGTATTGTGCAAGCTGCTGCTCAAGCCGTATTACCGGGGGTTCCAGGAAAAGCTGAATGGACTCCTGCTAAATTCTCGCTTGATTTAGAGTTCCCTGGAAAAATTGAGACGATTGAATTTGTTCGATCAAACGGTAAAAAAGCCATAATTGGTGGAGAAATTGTACCTCCTTTTTATAACTTTTTAGGACTTGAAAAAAGGAATCCTCATCCTCCACTCGTTACCTACGATGTTTTCGATATGGGTTCAAAAATGATGCTCCCAAAACCTATTAAACAAGAATATGGAGAAGTATTAGCCCACCCTGCTGAATGGGCTAAATTCGCTGTCGATAAATTTGGTGCTGAATGTATAACTTTTCACTCATTAGAAATCGATCCTGCTATGGGTGATGCTCCTATTTCGCAATCAGTTAATTTTTTAGAAGATATCCTTCAAACCGTTGATGTACCTGTAATTATTGGATGTTCTGGCAATAAAGAAAAGGATAAACAACTCTTTGAAGCAACTGCCCCTATTACTGAAAGTGAGGTCTTAATGCTTTCTGCAGCTGATAAAGCTACTTGGGAAGACGTTATCCCTCTTGCGGCGAAATATGACCATAATTGCTTACTTTGGACAAGTTTAGATTTGAATAATCAGATTAAAATGAATAAAGATGCTTTAGAGCTTGGACTCCCCCGTAATAGGATTGTAATGGACCCAACATGTGCAACTTTGGGTTATGGGATGGAGTATAGTTTTAGTATTTATCAAAGAATGCGTGTAGCTGGATTATTAGGTGAAACAGATTTAGCATATCCCATTAGTGGAGGAACCACAAATGCATGGGGTGCAAGAGAAGCATGGATGAGTGAAAAACAAGCTCCTGAATGGGGATTACGTCAATATCGAGGTCCAGTTTGGGAAATAATCAATGCTCTAAGTTTAAGTCTTGTAGGACTAGATTTGGCTATGATGTTCCATCCAGTAGCGGCAAAAAATGTAAAAGAAATAACATCTCAGTTTTTCGCTGAAGTTCCTAAAGTATTAGAGGATAAAGGCTACTACGACTGGGTTTCAGCGAACTTAAAGCGGTAAATTTTTACAAATTTTTTTTCTTTTTTATTTTAAATCCACACTTTCAAAAGTAATATAATCTCTTAATTTCGTTATTAAAATTTAAAAATAAAAAAAGCGATAATTAGAATATTTAATTGCGTTTTTTATTAATAAATATTTTAGCAATGGTCACACTTGTTAATATAAATGC
>JBHLQA010000385.1:0-3750 GCA_048885285.1 Candidatus Odinarchaeota archaeon | reverse complement strand
AGATTCCTTGTGTGGATCAAATTAATACTAATGAAATAAAAACTGGACAACGACTTATTGTTAATGGTACAGAAGGAACAATTGAAATAATAGATTAGTTTAGTTTTGAAATTAATGAAAGGTTCAGCAATAACTCATTCAAATATAACATTAATAAAATATTGAGGTCATTGGAATGAGGTATCCCCTGAATTAAATATACCTTTAAATGATAGTATAAGTATGACGAAATATTGGTTTTTATAAAAATCTCAATTAAAATTCTATATAACAATTGAATTTTTTTACTTCTTCTCCAACTTTTTAAATAAAGTAAAAAATTATCAAAATAAGTTATAGAATAAGAAATTTAAAAAATTTGAATATTTACAAATTTTATTATATCATACGAGTATAATTGGTGAAAAATTTGGGTAGTGGAAAAGGATACGGAAAGACCATACTTTTTGGCGAAATTTAATTCCTAGTTCGAGATTAAACGCAATCATTTTGTAGTTTATGGTCTTCCTGCGATAACATCAGCATTAGGATCTTTTACTACTGCAGAAGTTAACATAGTTGAGGGTGCGGGTTGGGTAGTTGATGATCAAAGACTAGCAACACCCGGTTATAAAAAACAAAAATACAATGATGCGATGGAGTCAATTAAAAATGTTATTAACTTTTTAAAAATTAATACAGACAAAAAAAAACTTGAGATAAAATTTGCAGGTGATTTAATTGCTGCTAGTGGTGTAGGAGCTTCAGCAGCTCAATGCACATCACTTTCTCGTGCATTAAATGATACATTTAATCTTAACTTAAATGATGAGAGAATTAATGAAGCTGCTTATGAAGGAGAGAAAGCTTATCATGGTACTCCCTCAGGAATTGACAATACAGCATCAACTTATGGAGGATTAATTTGGTTTGTTAAAAATCTATCTGGCGGTAAAAATACTATGGACCTATTACAATCACCAAAGAAGATGCCTTTAGTAATTTTAAACACTGGAATAACAGCATCAACAACAGAAGTCGTAGCTGATGTTAGACGGTTAAAAGAGGAATCTCCAGAAAAATTTGAAAAAATTTTCAACCAATATGAAAATTTAATAATAGATGCCAAAAAAGCCTTACTTGAGGGAAATATAATCAAAACGGGTGAATTAATGAATCAAAACCATAAATTATTACAGGATATAACCGTTTCTGGAGAAGTTAACGATAAGTTAGTCGAAATTGCCCTTCAAAATAGTGCCTTAGGTGCTAAAATGACTGGAACGGGAAGAGGAGGATTGGTAATTGCTTTAGCTGAAACTGAAAATATACAAGATGAAATTGCCAAGGCTATCAAAAAAGAAGGATATGATGCTTGGAAAACCATGATAGGATGAGTGCGAGGAAAAATTGAAAAAAAACAATGAAATAATTCTGCTTAAATTAGGTGGAAGTTTATTAACTGACAAGAATAAACCATTTTCCCTAAGGGAAGAAATTTTAGAAAAATGTCTCAATCAGATAATTGATAGTAAAAAATCAATTATATTGATTCACGGTGGTGGTTCATTTGGGCATCCTCTTGCTAAAAAATATAAAATATCTCAAGGTCTGAATAATTCTATTGAAGATCAAATCATTGGACTTTCAAAGACTCATGATGCTATGAATCGACTGAATTCTATTATCATAAAAAAATTTCTTGAAAAAGAATGTCCCGCAATTTCAATTCAACCTTCAAGTATCTTTATACAAGATTTTAATGAAATTACTATTAAATCAATAGAACCTATTGAAGAATTACTTAATCTTGGAGTAATACCAGTCCTTTATGGAGATATTCTTCTCAGTAAAGAATATTCTTTTTCAATTTTATCTGGAGATTACATTATTGTAAAATTATGCGAGAATATTAAAAATTTTAAGATCTCAAAAGTAATATTTGCAATTGAAGAAGATGGTATATTTATTGACGAGAATAGTAATAAAAAATTAGCCTTGAAATTAACACTTAACGATTTATCTACGATAAAATTGGCGGAATTAGATCAAAAAATAGATGTTACTGGAGGAATAAAAGGAAAATTAAAAGAAATTGAAAAAATCTTAAAATCAAATATACCTGTTCAAATTATTAATGGTATTAAAAATAAAAATATATTGAAAGCTTTAACAAACCAATATATCGAATGTACTAATATTGAAATACCGCCAAATAAATCAAATGAAAGTCAAATATATAATAGAAAAATCGAACATATTAAAATACCTTTAGAACTCAATGTTCAACACGCAATTAACTATTTTGATGATATTACGCTGATTCACCATCCACTTCCAGAAATAGAATTAGAGGAAACTAATATCTCTGTTGAGTTCTTCAAAAAACAGATATCTGCTCCAATTTGTATATCAGCAATTACTGGAGGACATCAGGTTTCTAAAGCTATCAACAATATTTTAGCAAATGCTGCAAAATCGGAAAATATAATACTAGGGATTGGGAGTCAGAGAATAGGTTTAGAAGATCCCTCTACAATTGAATCTTTCAGTATAGTTCGAGATGTAGCACCAAAAATTCCTGTAATAGGAAATTTGGGCATTGGACAGGTATGTGATCCCAATTTTGATATTGATAATTTCAAAAAATGCATTGATATGATTAAAGCAGATGTTATGGCTATACACTTCAATGCTTTGCATGAACTTGTTCAAAAAGAGGGTAGCATTTCCTACAAGAACTTTGAAGAAAGATTTAAAGAAATAAGAAATAAACTAAATATACCTATTATTGCTAAAGAAGTCGGATCAGGATTTAATAAAGAATTAGCATTAAAGCTTGATTTATTAGGTTTTGATGGGTTTGATGTTGGTGGAGCAGGTGGTACAAGTTTTGCCGCAATTGAGTCATTACGTGATAATTATAGTAATGAAGTGTATACACGAAAAATTGCGGATACTTTTCGTGAATGGGGAATTCCTACTCCTATAAGTATATTAAATGTTAGAGATGTTTCCAATAAATTAATAATCGCAACAGGGGGGTTACGCTCTGGAGTTGATATTACCAAGTCAATTGTTTTAGGAGCGGATATTGGGGGTTTTGCATTTAAATTCTTAAAAACGGCATGGAGGGATTATAAAAGTAATTCCATGAGTAATACAATCAAAGAAATTAAAACTCTAAAGCATGAATTGAGATCTTCTATGTGGTTGATGAATGCTGAGAATATTAATAAGCTCAAATGTAATAGTGAGAAAAGAATCTTAGTTGGGAAATTATATCAATGGATAAATCAATGAATATTCAATGATAAATCGCTACTATGAATCGTACTACTTAGAATCTGATGGTTTTTCTTCTAAAAAGTCTTTTATTTCATTTATGAAATTTGAATAGCTTCCAATTTTCCCCGTAAATTTGGTTATCATTTCTCCATAAAGTCTAAAGAATTTATCGGACAGCTTTCTTAATTCTTTATTAACCTTTTTCTGTTTGTATTTTTTAGAAGAATTTGCTACAAATATCAACTCCTGTTGCTTTATAATGGTGAATCTTGAGTTTTCTAATTCGAAATTTGACATACCTCCTTCAGCTAATTGTTCAGAAAACATGTTTAAAGCACTCATCATTGCTCCAAAAAGTTGAGGAGATACCACTTTGTCAAATTCTCTATGAAAAATTACAATTCCCGATTTCTCAAGAATCCAAACATCCTGGAGTATTTTCAATTGAATTCCTCTTTAACTCACTTTTAAGCAAATTTTTAT
>JBHLQA010000384.1:0-3753 GCA_048885285.1 Candidatus Odinarchaeota archaeon | reverse complement strand
AATTTTTTTTAATTTTTATTTATATATATCATCTTAAATTTTATTTTGTCTAATTAACATTATTATATATAATTAGATTCATAATTCGTATTAGACGAAGATTTTATTGATTGAAGAATTAGTTAGAGTACGGGGTATTGGACCAACTGCAGCTGAAAGATTGATCAATGCGGGCGTAAAGTCAATAGAAGAGATTGCTAAGTCGAAGCCAGAGCAATTAGCATGGATTAAAGGTATTGGTATGATTTCAGCAGATAAAATTATCCAAAATGCTAATGAATTATTAAATTTGGAGAAAGGAATACAAAAAGTTTTAAATTCAATCAAAGAAAATTTTGCTAAAAGTTGCCCAAAATGTGGTGGAGATATGAGTGAAAGATTGATAATCTTAGGACCAGAAAGAAGATTGAGGGCTAATCAATGTGTATTGTGTAAATTCTATTTGCCAATATAATTATTGGTATTACATTGCAAATCTTATTTATTTATTAATATCTATTGTTATAATAATAATGATTATATTTTTTGATAAAGAATTATAAATTTGATTTTTTTGTTAAAAAAAGACGAAATTTATGACGAAGAAACCAAAAGTATTAAGTTATTTTGCCCTATATGTAAGGCGACAAAAATTATAACAGTAGCTAAAGAAATTGTGAAAAATTCTGAATCTATTTTAACAATTTCTGTCCCTTCGAATTATATGTGCGAACATGGTTTTCAAGCATATATAGATAAATGGTATAGTGTACGAGGTTATTCAAGTGCTGACCTTGAATTAAAAAAACTAGAAATTTATGAAACAGGAAGTAAAATTATTGAGGATATTGCTACCTATGGTGTGTCTTTAGTTATTAAAAAAACGATTAATAAGTTAAAGAACGATGTGAAAGATGGAGTAATTTTGGGAGGCACTCTTTTTAACCAAAAAGGACATGTCTTGTACTTTTCCTTACCTGATGAAATTTTTATTAATATAATACGTCAGTTTGAACTTCAGCGAGAAGAACATGAAGTTAAATTGAAAAAAATGATTTTTGAACTGAAAAATAATCAAATAATTTTTTCTGAATTTCTAAACGTGGAAGATACTATTTTAACAATTGTTATTCTTTTTCCTGGTATTTTTGGTATTAGTGATGCAGAGTCATATTTTAATGATTTTAAAGAATTTGTTATGGAATATGAAGACCCTATAGAATTGAAAAAGAAAGAACAATTAAGAATGAAAAAAATTGAAGAAGCCCAAAAACGAAAGATAAAAAAAAAAGAACCATCAAATTTTTGGGTTTATTCCAAAATAACTAGTGAATTACCAATTGAAGAATTAGAAAATATTCATATTGATAAGTTGGGCATTGAAATTAATAAGAAGAACATATTGAATTTGGAAGAAATCATAACTATCAGTAAAAGTAAACCTTTTAAAGGTAAAATTTACTTCTCTGATAAATTTATTAATTTAATGGAAGGTTTAGCTTTAACTATGAAAGATGCATCAATTCTTTTAAGTAAACTCAATAAAAAACCTTAATAAATACTAGTTTTTTAAAAACTTTTTATACTTTTAGCCAGAACGTAAAAAGAAAAATATAAGAGAAGAAATAAAGGGAAATAAATAATAATCCTACTTTTTTATCTATTTTTCGTCTTGATGCAATTGTTATAAAAACAATAAAGCTAGCAAATAATGTATACAGAACTGTAGGTATTGCTAGTGAAGCTGTTATGTAGTTTGGATTTTGATTAAATACTATTTGTCCAATACCAATAGAAAGTGTTGAATCAACTATGCATGAGCCTACAATATCTCCAATTGCAATTTGATGGTGACCTAATTTTAATGCATTAATATCAACAGCCAATTCTGGAAGTGAAGTACCCACAGCAACTATAAAAAAACTTATAATATATTCATGAATTTCTAAAATACTTGAAATAACAATAATAGATTCAACTATCATATAAGATGCTAAAGTAACACCTACAAAACCTATTGTAGCAAAAAGTAAGTGAAACTTTTTACTTTTAGGGGTATTAATATTTTCAATCATTTCTACTCTTTGTAAAACACTTTCCTTATTGGCATTATAAATCAACCATATATAAATTCCTAAACATCCAACCATAAAAATACCATTTAGTCTTGTAATATAACCTTTTTCAATAATGGTAAAGATCAATATCAATGATAAAATTTCACAAGCACCTAAAATTATTATGTCCTTTCTGTGGACATAAATAATCCCTGTTACTAAAGGTAATATTCCAAATATTAAGGTAAGCTGCGTCAAATCTGAACCTACAGAATCACCAACATCAATATCACTATGCCCTAGTGCGCATGATACAAGAGAATTAAAAATCTCAGAAATATCGGTTCCTATAGAAACCAATGTAACACCTATTATTAAAGGTGAAATTCCAAATGCTGCAGCTAATATAGCAGAATGTTTCACTGCCTTCATACTTGAGTAAATAATAAGAAGCATTCCGCCGATAAGAGCTAATATTGCTAATAATAATTTAACCATTTTTGGACTAATTAAACTTATTATGAAATATTACTGCTTAGTTCAGGATGGATTGGAACAATTTGAGTAAGGAGTTTTCAAAAATACGATCTTGGAAATCAATTTTTATAATGTAATATTGCTTGTTTTATCTATCTATCCAATACTAATTGTTATTTACTTATATATAAAATTATCCATTATTTATCCGACCTTATCCATAAAAAATCCAAAAAATAATAAACTTATTATTTTTTTTAAAAAAAAAATAACTAATGAACAATAAAAAACATGAATTTCATATTTCTCTTGAAAAAGACGTATTCGATAAATTAGAAGATATTAAACAATATCATGGAATTAAGAATATCACAGAAATAATTAGATTTTTGATAACTAAAGAGCACAGGGAAATTAAAAAGTCCGAATAAACTAATATAAATCAGTTTTACAATAAGTTTTAAGTCTTTATTACTTTAAGCAATTCTGTAAAGATTTCACCGGCGATGCCTTTCAAAAATACATTAGCCAGATCATCCATGATTGTGTTTTCTCTATTTATAAATATGATCTGAGCACCATACTGTTTGGCAATTGAAGGCATAAAATTGGCAGGTGAAACTGTTAAAGAACTTCCTACGACAATAAGACAATCTGCATTTGTACATTCACTCATTGCTCCTTCTAATACACCATGAGGTAGAGATTCACCAAATAAAACGACTTTAGGTTTTATATATCCTGAACAATTACATACAGGATAATCTACGTTCTTAGTGTCTATTTCATCATATTCGAATTCTCTATGACATTTAATACACTGTAATTTCCCATATTCTCCATGTAACTGGTAGATTTTAGCGCCAAAACTACCAGTTCCCGCTTTTTGATGTAGCATGTCGATGTTCTGAGTAATTACAGCTTTTACCTTTCCCATCTTTTCTAATTCAGCAATAGCTAAATGTGCCTGATTTGGTTCTACTGTACCTACTAAATCTTCTATTTCTTTATGCATTTTCCAAAAAAGAGAAGGATCTTTTAAAAAATATTGAAAACTCGCATAAATACCCGGATCATATCTTTCCCATAATCCTCCAGGACTACGAAAATCATCAATTCCTGATTCTGTAGAAATTCCAGCACCAGAAAACACTACTATGTATTCTGAATTTTTTATTATTAGAGCAGCATCATATATTTTTTCTTGATCAATCATATTTTGAATATTGAATTTTTATTA
>JBHLQA010000383.1:0-3766 GCA_048885285.1 Candidatus Odinarchaeota archaeon | reverse complement strand
AGTGATATTTGGTTTAGATTATGAGTTTAAATTCCGGGGAAAGATAGGTTATAAGGAATTTAATGATTTTGTTGCTGGTTATGTAAATGATTATCCTGATAGACTGATTGGTCTTGCGGCGATTGACCCAAGAAGGGGAGTAACTGCTATCGAAGAACTTGAGAGATGTATAGAGGAGCTTGGATTCGTAGGAGTGAAACTATGGCCATTAACAGGATTTTATCCAGATGAACCTAAATTCTACCCTTTTTATAAGAGAGCCGAAGAGTTAGAGGCAGTACTATTATATCATACAGGTATGGGGCCTTCTATGACATATCTTAAATATTGTAGGCCAGAATATGTAGATACTGTAGCTGTAGATTTTCCCAAAATCAAAATAATCATGGCGCATATGGGGGATCCTTGGATAAACGAGGCTATAGCGGTAGCTACTAAAAATCCTAATGTGCATATTGATATTTCAGCATGGGAACCAGTTTTTAAAATGGCTCCATTTGCTTTTTTCCAAACTTTGGTTCAAGCAAAGCTGTCATGCGGAATAGATAAAATTTTATTTGGTTCAGATTGGCCTTTATTTACTCCAATTTTATCTCTTGAAAAATGGGTGAAAGGAATTCAAAACCTGAAGTTACCCCCACCACTTAAGCTAATGGGATTACCTGAGTTTACTGATGAGGAAAAAAACAAAATTCTGGGAGGAAATGCAGCAAAAATATTTGGTTTATAGCTATCTCAATTGTGAAAATATATGAAGGCACCAAATCATGGAAAATTGAGGATAAAGATATAATAGAAATATATATAAATCTGAAATAATAAAAGGTTGATTATATATTTAAACTTGAAAAATTAATATTAAATACTATAAAATAAATAATAAAATAAGATAAATTAATGTAGATAAAAATGGTGGAAGATTCTAAATCTGATTTCTCTTTTTCTGAGATTGAAAATACTCTTAAATCACGGCCGTTTTACTCCCTTTTTTTTAATTTAGTAATATTGAGTTTATTTTTCATCCAAGCGTTAAGATCATATTTGCCGGGTGCGTTTGTTGCTATGTCTCATGTTGCTTTTGGTGAAAACATTGCAGAAAACCTACCTATATTATTTACTTTAATTTTCTTTGCAGTTCCAGCTCTGACCAATACAATTAGTAAAGTAATTGGAATTAGGAGGATAATGATTGGTTCTATCTATATCATAGTTATTAGTAGATTGTTAATTGCGTTTCATTTACCAAATATTTGGCAAACAATTTTATCTGGAATAATAATTGCCACATATGGGATGTTTTTAAGTACTTTTACAACTCTATGGATTAAGGATACAAGCATTGATATTAAAATAAGTAATAAAGTAAAGTTGATAATATTTTCTTTATTATCCGCGTTTCTTCTCGATTATTCAATCAGAACTATTGGGTATTCGCAAGATATATCTTTATTACCACCGGGTTTAAATGCTGAGTACTGGTATCTTACACAATATTTATGGCTCATAATTCAAATTCCGTTGACTATTTTTTGTATTTATTTTACAATAAAATATTTTCCTAAATTTGAATCTATTCCTGATTTAGAAGAAAAGGATAAAAGTGATAAGAGAAGTACAGCTTATTCTTTAATATTTGTAGGAATGGGAATGTTTTGGTTTCTTTTATTTAACATATTTCTGTATCCTAATATTATCGCTCGTTATACAGAGACTAGTTATTATATCAGTAATATTTTGAGTATTATTGCTTTAATGGTTACCATTTTGATTATTCTACGTATAAGACTACAAATATTTTTAAATATTAAAGTGTCATTAATTCTAAATGGATTAATGTTGGTTTCACTTTGCCTATTCTTATTTATTGGGATTCTCCTCGCGTATATAGCAGTTGTTTTGATATTTTTTTCATTGATTATTATCTACTTAAATTTCGCTATTTTATTTTCCCATATGGCTATTATTGTGTTTAAATGGGAAAAAGTAAAGACAATATCTAATTTATTTGCAATTGGGAGTGTATTTTATATCCTATTTTCAGTTCTTCATATATTTACAACGGATTGGGCTTATATAATTTCTGCGTTCAAAGGATATGGGCCATTTATAGTAATTTTATCTGGTGTAATATTTTCAGCCTCAGTATTAATATCAATATTAGAAAGTCAAAAAAGGAGGTAAAGATAAAAGATGAACAAAAGGTTAAAAATTGTTTTAATGACTATGATGATAACACCGATAATTCTTTCAATTATAACATTTGGCATCGCAGAATTTCCCAGAGAAGCATCATCAAAATCAGAACTAACATTTATGACATATAATATTCATTTTGGTCAGGGAATGGATGATTTGCTTAATTTAGAACGGATTGCTCAGAATATATTAATCGATGATCCCGATATAATTGGATTGCAAGAAGCTGAAATTGGGCGTGTAACCTCTCAAGGGGTAGATATGGCATTTTGGTTAGCAAAAAGATTAGGAATGAATTATTATTACGCCAATCCTAGCTCCAATATCCATTTAATGGGAAATGCTATATTAAGTAAATATCCAATAGTATCATGTAATGCTTATAACCTTCCAAGCACCCTTCAAGAAAGAATTTTTATTCATTGTGTGGTCGAAATCAGTCCTACTCTTAATATTGATGTATTTTGCACTCATATAGGCATTAGAACAGAAAATAAGCTTGCACAAGTCGATTTTCTTCTCGAAAAAATAACTGAGATTTCTCTAACATCTAATCGAGTCTTAATGGGAGATTTTAATTTAGAAAATGATACAATCGCAATAGAACATGTACTTAACTACTTTAACGATACAGCAAGTGAATTTGGTGCAACTAATCGAGCTTCAATCGATTATGTTTTTGCTACTGGATATCAAAATATTATAGATTATCATGTAATAAATGATATGTTATCTGCTATTGATTCACCTGCAGAATTTGGATCTGATCATTTACCTGTGGTTTCTATTATTGATTTTTCTTAGTTTATAATTTCCCCATAAATATTCCCCATCCAATAATTAATTCAAGAGAAGGCCTTCCAATTTTTCTTGTGGGGTACTCAAGCTAATTACACTTATTCTTTTTTTATTAGTAAAGCTAGTTAGAAAAAATATAAGAAGAAGATAATATTCCTCAATTGCCAAAATTTATGAAGATACCAAAAATTAGATATTAATTAAAAGTAGTAATAAATGTATCTAAATAGAGATTTATATTAGAGAAGATTATTATGGGAGATCGTTTGAAGAATAAGGTCGCTATTGTAATTGGAGCAGGACAACAACCAGGAGATACTATAGGTAATGGGAGAGCTATTTCAATTCTTTTTGCCCGTGAGGGTGCTAAGCTAATGCTTGTTGACAAGGAATTTGATTCTGCTCAAGAAACAAAGTCAATGATTGATAAGGAAGGCAATGAATCGTTTGCTTTTAAAGCCGATATTGTGAATGAGGATGATTGCCAACAAATAATTAGGAAATGCATTGAGGTATATGGTCGAATTGATATTCTTGTCAATAATGTTGGTACTGGAACAGGAGATAACAATTTGGTAAGGATGAGTGAAGATATTTGGGAGAAAATTCTTAATACAAACCTGAAAGGAATGTTTTTTACATGTAAATATGTCTTACCAGTAATGGAGAAACAAGAAAGCGGGTCTATAATCAACATATCTTCTATTGCAGCTATTTGTTCCACAGCTTTAGCAGTTTACAAAATATCAAAATCAGGAGTTAATGCTTTAAC
>JBHLQA010000382.1:0-3771 GCA_048885285.1 Candidatus Odinarchaeota archaeon | reverse complement strand
TGAAAAATTAATCTTAAAGATTATAAAAATAATAATTAGTAAATTTTAAATAAGTGTAAAATTCATCAAAAAAATAAATGAAACCAATAAATTATTTATTTAAATTCTCCCATTAAAATTTTAAGAACCAAATCTTGAAGATATTGTTTGGGAGGTAAATTATCTTTATTATCAAATTCAGGGAAGATTTCACCAAAAACTCTACTCATAATTTCCCAATAATAACTAGAGTTATAATAATTTTGTTTTGTTCTATAACCAAATATCTCTACAAAAATTCTTTCTAAAGTCATAATTGAAGGAGATTGTTCTTTTTTCAGTTCTTTAATAACTCTTTTACGTCTATATTTTACAATTACCTCTCTCATACTTGAAATTCCAAAGATATCTTGAACACGTTTTAGATTCCAGAAATGCTTACTAAAGCTTTTTCCATTAGAATAACCTGCTTTTTCACCAATTTCATCTATACCGATTCTTTTATCAATAAACCAACTAATCCATTGCGATTTATGAAATCCTTTTATAAACTGATTTTTATAATAATCATCAATTTCTTTTTGAACATCATCCCAATTGAATTTTTCATTATTCAATTTTTTAACAATATATATTAAGAATTAAATTTGCTTAATTCTTTATTAATATTCATATCTATAAAAAAAAAAAGATTACTATGACAGATTATAAAATTACCAAAATTAAAGCTAGGTGGATTTTGGATTCACGAGGAAATCCTACTGTTGAATGTGATGTGTTTGCAGGAAACCAGTTTTCTAGAGCTGCAGTTCCCTCAGGAGCATCAACAGGAGTTTTAGAGGCTCTTGAACTCCGAGATGGCGGAAAAGCATTCATGGGAAAACATGTATTAAAAGCTGTATCTAATGTTAATGACATATTAGGAAAAAAATTAATAGGATTTGACGTGAGAGAACAAAATAAGATTGATGAAGAAATGATTTTTATAGATGGTACAGAAAATAAAAGTAATTTAGGTGCTAATGCCATATTATCTGTTTCATTAGCAGTAGCAAAATTAGCATCTCAATTGTCTGATATCCCATTATTTGAGCATCTTTATAACTTAGCATATGGAAAAACCACGGATGATTATTTATTACCAATTCCTAGCTGTAACATCTTAAATGGAGGGGAACATGCAGGAAACAATTTATCAATTCAAGAATTTATGATTTTACCCGTAGGTGCTAACTCATTTTCTAAAGCAATACAAAATGTTTCTGAGGTTTATCAAACATTGAAAAAATTATTAGCTAAGAAGTATGGTCCATCTTCAATTAATGTGGGTGATGAAGGAGGATTTGCTCCAAATCTATCTTTAACATCTGAAGCTGTGGATATTATAATTGAAGCAATAGAAACAGCAGGTTTTCTAATGGACACTGATTTTGTATTAGGAATGGATGCCGCTGCTAGTGAATTCTTTGATGAAGGTTATTACAATATTGATGGAAAGAAACTCTCTGAAGAAGAATTATTAGAATTTTATATAGATCTAATCCGTGAATATCCTTTCAAATCTATTGAGGATCCTTTCGATGAAAAAGATTTTAGGAACTTCTCGAATTTAACTGCTAAAGTTGATGAATCTATTCAAATTGTTGATGATGACTTAACAGTAACCAATATTAAAATTCTTGAAAAAGCCATAAATGAGAAAGCTGGAAATGCTTTATTGTTAAAAGTGAATCAAATTGGTTCTTTAACCGAAGCAATAAAAGCTGCAAAAATGTCTTTTGAAAGTGGATTTAATGTGATGGTTTCGCATCGCTCTGGAGAGACTGAAGATACTTTTATAGCAGATTTAGCGGTTGGGCTCTGTACAGGTCAAATGAAGACTGGTGCTACAGCTCGCTCGGAAAGAAATTGTAAATACAACCAGCTACTCAGAATAGAAGAAATACTAGGTGATAACGCGATTTATCCTAAAAGACTTGACTCCTGGAAAGACTTTCAATAATAACTAATATCTTTTATATTTAACTTTTATTTTATATTTACCATTCTCAAAAAAAATAAGTTCAGATTTCAACAATTTGTCCACAAATGTCAATGAAGAACTTTGAATTGATTGATGCTCTTTTTCGTTTTCGCAAATCCATAAATTTTCTAGCCTATTATCTGTAGGATCAAGATTAATGTGGTGAATACTGCATTCCCTTTTTAGATACTTCCCATCTTTAAGAAATTTTTTTGACTATTCCAATTCGGGATTTTCTGTCAAGTGTCGTTCCATTACATAACGATGTTCATACAATTTTCCATTATTTTTTTTTGCAAATGGGTTATCATAATCATCAGGTACTTTTATAACGATCTTACCACTTCTTTGATATTGGAATCGTCCAAAACCCCACCCTTTTTCACGTGTATATATTCGGTGTTTTTTCTCACGCCAATATACCATTTTTGCCCTTGTTATCCCACAAACTTCTCCTAATCTTGAATCTGTTAAGTTGAAATTCTCATCATGAACAAGACGTTCAACCCATGCCTTATGGCGATATAAAGGATTCTCATCTGAACAATCTGAATAGGGATCTAATGATATTGTTTGATAAGGTATAAATCCATAGGGGCGATATTTAATAGTCCAGTCGTTAGAAATCTCATCCCAATTAATGTTCTTACATTCCTCCTTAACAAGTTTTATATCTTCAAAAGGATTAACAGGTTCTTGTTTCAAGATTTCTTTAATCTCAGAGGATTTTAAATCTCTATAATCAAAATCTTCATTTAAGTAGTATTGTCCATCTTTAAAACAAATTTGATTCAATTTAACTAGGTCTCTAAAGCAATCAGATAATGAATTAATTGCTTTTTTATGATCCGCATCATTTTTAAATGGATATAAATTTTCTAACCGATTATCATGATGAATATAATTTATATGATGAACTTGGCATCCTAATTTTAAGTATTTTCCCTCAATCAAAAATAGTCTTTTTAACTCTTCAGCTGGAAGAGAAAATTTTTCAAGACTTTCTTTATCTGAGATTTTAGATAAATAATTTTCCATTACAACAGAGTGTTCTAACCGATAATAACGAGCATTTTGATGTGGTTTTAATTCAGGATGTTGATATTCAATAGGTAAACTTAATCTAAAATACCCCATTTTATTAATCAATCGTTTATTACCTTCTTTAGTTGGAATGTCATGCCTCTTACGCCATCTACCAATTGTTGTTTTCTGTATACTACATATTTCAGCTATTTTTTGATCAGTCAATTGCAATTCTTTATTATTATAAATTTGTTCAAGCCATTTCTTATGGGTGTATAATGGATTATCCTGCGAGCAATCTTGATGGGGATTTAACAATATTATTCGATGATCTCCAAATTTGGGACGATATGTAACAGTCCAGTTATCACAGATTTTATCCCAATTAATATTTTTTATTTCTTCCTTAATTTTTTTTATTTTCTTAATATCATCTTGAACTAGAGATAAGCTTTTTTCACTTTTTTTAATTGTCTCTATATTTTTATATTTAAGGGATTGTATATGCAAATCTTGGTTATTAAAATCTAAATTACATTTTGATTTAATACTTCTATTAAAACGTTCGTGTTTTCTTTTATAGTTTAAATCTTCTTTATTATCCATTTTTTTCTTAAAAAAATTACTATATTTATAATTATCCTAATTTATGTTATTCTACTCAATTTAATAAAAATATGAGTTAAAAGATTTTTGGATTTTTAATCTAATCGATTTTGTCTTTATAAATAATATGAAAATCT
>JBHLQA010000381.1:0-3775 GCA_048885285.1 Candidatus Odinarchaeota archaeon | reverse complement strand
ATAATCTAAAATGTCTAAAAAAAGATAAGAACACATTAAATTAAGTTCACATTTATCTTATTATATCACCCTTATATTCCATGCCTAAGATTCGAGATATATAATATTATTTTTAAATCATCTATTCACATTAAAATTTGTCTTTAAGAGTAAAAATGCTATAAAAAAGTTTTTAAATGAGTATATTTATTATTAACTTCAAGTAAATAATTTTAATAGAATGAAGTAAAGTTAAATTTAAATAACATATTAACGTTAAACGATTAAACTATAGATGATAAATAATGTTTCAATTGAAGAATTGAGAAAGATTAATTGTTGTATCTCGTACTATAGTATTAAAGTTCAAATTTTGATAACTTCATTCGAATTAAAATATCTTTATTTTTTGTTAGATTCATCAAAATTAAATTTATAATCCATAAAAAAAATGACTACTCAAATAGGAAGTTTAAATAATAATAGAAAAAATTTTGCGAAGAAAGAAAGAAACAGTACAGTATGTTTAGGTCCTGTTGTTGACTTGGAGGAATATGTAAAAAAAGATTGGTGGAAAAGGATATTTAACTCTTATTATTTAAAAACAGATGGTGATGTAGTAGAAGATCAAAAAATTACTGAATCTGAAGTTAAATATTTTTCAAAAATTATGCAATTTCAATTAGATCATCATATTTTGGATCTTTGCTGTGGACAAGGAAGACATTCTATTGAATTAGCTAAAAAAGGTTTTAAGGGGATATTTGGATTAGATCGCTCAAGATATTTAATTCAAAAAGCTAAAAATGATGCAAAAAAAAGTGAAGTTACGTGCAACTTTCGTGAAGGTGATGCTAGAAAATTACCTTATAATACAGATAAGTTTGATTTCGTTTTGATTTTAGGTAATAGTTTTGGATATTTTGAATCAATAAAAGATGATCTTATGGTATTAAAAGAAGTATTTCGTGTTTTAAAGCCTTGGGGCCAAATTTTAATAGATATTTCTGATGGAGAATACATCAAAAAAAATTATCAATCTCGTTCATGGGAATGGATTGATAAGGATTATTTTGTTTGTCGAGAAAGATCCTTATCTTTAGACAAACAAAAATTAATTTCACGGGAAGTAATTAATCATGTAAATAAGGGAGTTATAATTGACCAATTTTATGCAGAAAGGTTATACTCAAAAACAGGGATTTCTGATTTATTGAAAAGAGTAAATTTCAGTGATATAATTTTTCATGGCTCAATAAGCCCTGAATCTCAACGTGACCAAGATTTAGGAATGATGGAAAAAAGAATTGTTGTTAGTGCAACTGTTAGAAAAGAATGGACAAGGATAAAAAAAAAAGTAAGTAAAGTCAATAGAAATGTTGTTGTTGTTTTTGGAGATCCTAATAAGCCTGATATACTTAAACCCTTGCAAAAATTTGATGATGATGATTTCTTTACAATAAATCAATTAAAAGTCGCATTAAAGGAACTTCATGGATATAATTTTTCATATTTGGATAATCATAACACTCTTATTCAAGATTTACAAAATCTAAACGGTAAAATTGATTTAGTATTTAATTTGTGTGACGAAGGTTATTATAATGATGCAAGACAAGAATTACATATACCCGCCTTATTAGATATTCTCAAAATTCCATATACAGGATCTGGACCTCAATGTCTTGCCTTTTGTTATGATAAATCATTAGTAAGAGGTATTGCGAAAGAATTAGAGATTCCTGTTCCTGAAGCTATATATGTTAAACCTGAAGATAAAATTATTGATTTACCATTATATTTTCCTGCCATTGTAAAACCTAATTTCGGAGATTCTAGCTTTGGTATTACTCAAAGAAGTGTGGTTAAAAATGGAGAAGAATTGTTAAATGCAATTTCAGAAATACGAGAAAAATTTGGGTATGATAAATCAGTTTTAGTTGAACAATTTCTTACTGGAAAGGATCTCACAATTGGAATTATTGGAAATCCTCCAGATAATTTTATAATATTACCTATTATTGAAGAAGATTATTCAAATTTACCTCCAGAATTGCCAAAAATATGCGGTTATGAAGCAAAATGGTTACCAAATTCACCCTATTGGAATATTAAATCAGTTCCAGCAGTTATTTCAAAAGATGCGAAAGAAATTATCGAAAATTCCTCTCTCAAACTATTTGAACGATTGGAATGTCAAGATTATGCCCGATTTGATTGGCGTTTAGATTCAAAAGGAAATCCAAAACTTTTAGAAGTAAATCCAAATCCTGGTTGGTGTTGGGATGGTCATTTAGCAAAAATGTGTAATTTTGTTAATATTCCATATAAAGAAATGTTAAATAGAATTTTAGAAGTCGCATTAAAAAGGTATAGATTAATATAATAACAATTATAATAGCATAGCCAGTTGATAAAGTAAGTGAGTGCTACAGAATTTGAAAATGGCAAAAAAGATCCAGAGGGTATTGAGAAATTAATTTCATATATGCGTTATCTAGAGAAAAAAATTAAGAATTATGAAATAGAAATAAGTTTATTGAAAGAAAGTAAGACAAAAGTGGAATTAGAGATAAAGAGATTAATAAGTGATATTGATAGATTTAGTGAACTTCCCTTAATCTCTGGATACATAACGGATATTTTAGATGATAATAATGATCGTGCAATTGTTGATACTCCACCTAGCTCTAGTTTTATTGTAAGAATATGTGGAAGATTGCAAAAAGAGAAGATTATACCTGGAAAACATGTGGGATTAAATCAAAGGAATTATGCGGTAATGGAGATCTTACCTTCTAATTTTAGTCCAGTTGTGAGAGGAATGGAGATAATAGATGTTCCTCTTGATGTTTCATATGAGGATATTGGTGGTTTAGAAAATCAAATTCAAGAAGTTAAAGAGATAATAGAATTACCATTAAAAAAACCAGAGTTATTCAAAAGAATAGGGATAGATCCCCCAAAGGGTGTTCTTTTTTATGGTTTACCTGGAACAGGAAAAACTTTATTAGCTAAAGCTGTTGCTCATGAAACCAATGCAACATTTATTAAAATAGTGGCTACGGAATTGGTTCAAAAGTTCATTGGTGAAGGATCTGAATATGTTAGAGAAATTTTTAGTTTAGCAAGACAGAAAGCGCCAAGTATTTTATTTATTGATGAAATTGATGCAATTGGAGCTATTAGAATGCAAGATGATACTTCAGGTGATAGAGAAGTGAATAGAACTTTAATGCAATTATTAAGTGAATTAGATGGCTTTGATGAAAGAGGAAACATAAAGTTTATTGCAGCGACAAACAGAGAAGATATATTAGATCCAGCTTTATTAAGACCAGGTCGATTTGATCGATTAGTAGAATTTCCTATTCCTAATGAAAAAGCTAGAGAGGCTATTTTCAGAATTCATATGAGACAACTTAATTTTGAAGAGAACATTGAATTAAAAGAATTGATTGCTCTTACTAAAGGTGCAACGGGTTCTGATATAAAAGGCATTTGTACCGAAGCAGGAATGTATGCTATTAGAAGAAATTCTGAAATTATCTCTTATGAAGATTTTATTATGGCAATAGAAAAAATTATGTCTAAAAATAAAGAGAATTTAATAGATTCCAATATATTCTTATAAGATAAGCTCCAAATTAATAATTTCCATTTATTTTAAAAAAAAATCAAATAAAAGCAATATAAATTCCATAATAAAAATAAAACTAAGCAAAATTTCAACATATAATAAGAATTTTTCATTTATATTCGTTTGAGTCACACTATATATATTTTCCAATGTTTC
>JBHLQA010000380.1:0-3789 GCA_048885285.1 Candidatus Odinarchaeota archaeon | reverse complement strand
TATACAATAGATTGAATTAATTTTTAAGAATAATTATCTAATTTTAAACAAAATCTCCCAACTCTTTCTTCTACGATTAAATAAATTTTTAAAGGAATAAGATAAGTATGAACAAAAAAAAAAGGTGAAATTTATTTCAGGTACAAGTGATTTAGACAATAATACGAGGGAAAACTGTTTTAAAAAAAAAAAATTGATAGATTGTTTTGTTAAAAATTAGTAAAACCTATCCAGTACAAAACGTAATAAACGACCAACACTTTCACTATGATTCTCAAAATCAGTAGCAGCAAGTTTGAGTAGTAATGTATCTAACATTTTCACATCTTTGAACGAAACGTCAAGAAGATATTCCTTTCCAGAGTTATCAACAGCAAAAACATGACAAGGAGGATGATTTTTCTCATCATGAACAACCCAAGCTCCGCAATTAAAAATCCGTACATTAATCTCTGGTGGGTTAATATAATCTTCCTTAATTTCTCCCCAACCCCCATCGTGTGTATCTCCATATACAAATGTTAGATTTTCTTTTAGTAGTTCATAATCTTTCAGAAAAGAGAATAGATGATCAAGAAAGTAAGTTTTTAGTAGTTTTATTGAGTTATTTCCATTGAATTTTATGATTCTATCTTCACTAACATTTTGAAAATTCGAAAAATCGAAAAGATCACTTTGAGGAGGAATCATTCTGATTTTTTCAAATCTTTTACTTAAAACAGAAAAGAGATACCATAATTTATCTGATTTGGAGTTAGGATTATTTTTTGAACTGATCCAAAGAGAATCCACAAAAGGGGAAACAATTTCTTCAAGATTTTCTAAGCTTGTAGCTTTCCTTACATCACAATCTGACTCAATATTGAGATTCGCAAGCAATTTATCTAATTGCGAATAATCAATAATTTTTTTTATTAATACAGGTGTTGTGACTACACTTTTAAAATGCGTTCCATGCGTAAAGATATAAGTACGATTATTATACTCTTTTGCATATAATGGATTAGCAATAATAAAATCGAATTTTCTATCTATACTCTGCTCTTGAATTTTTGTCCAAGCTGGTCCATAGGGATAACCAAAAAATAGAGTTAGAAGATATTCACTACCGGGATCGTTACATTTTTCATTCTCTTTAACAATAAACTCACCTTGTGGAGGTGTTATGCGATATTTCAGTGTAGGATCATGCCGTAATCTTATGTAATCTGTCCATAATGTATGATCATGGTTTCCAGGAATATATATAACTCTATCAATGTTAGCACAACTTCCAAGAGTTTGAATAAAAGCATTCGTTTGAGTGATAGCCTGAGATATTGATGATAGCGCTGTATCAGGGATATCCCCTACTAAAACAAGTTCTTTAATATTAAATTTTTCTCCATTACCAAATATATCTAGTAATGTACGCCATAAATGCTGACATCCACGAGGAAATGAAAGTAAAGAGGTATCTTCACCCACATGGCTATCGGATATAGCAAGAAACTGTAAATCCATTTTTTATTTCACCTTTAAAATTTTTAAATTTAGTTATAAAATATACTTAATTTTTAGTGTCTATAGTTGGATTAAATAAATTAATTACAATTTTGTAATATTAATATTTAAAGTTTGTCTTTATTTAACCTACCTATTCAAGATTAGTGACCTAATCAATCTGTAAAATAAAGGTGCTCATCGAATCCAGTTTCAGCTACTAAGTCTGTAGCTAACTTTTGAATTGCTTTTTTAGTCGGATTTTGGAGTATCTTTCTTGATATATTTACAACTTTTGTTAATTTAGCATCTGGAAAATCCCTTATAATATTATCATATCGAGAAAAACTGATTCCCGCAGTATATACTCCGGTTTGACCATGACCTGCGGCACTACTAGTTTGCCAATGTTCAACTTTTACTTCGATATTAGCTAAAAGATGAGAGCAGAAAAACCATTCTAAATAAAGTCTCATCCTTTCTGATTTTCTTTTTGTCTCTTTCAACATTTTAAAAACGCGATTTAAGCGATCAGGGTGAATCTGTCTAAAAACTCTCTCATAACGCTCATTCATATGCTCTTTAACATGATCTTTTATTAATTGCATTATTTCTTCAACTTTTTTAGCTCTTTCTCCGGAAATTTCATGTTGAATTGCTTGAACGTGTTGATCAATCGCATTTTGAGTTTCTTGACTATTCTCAATACGCGTAGATTGAGTAGTTGAAGTTGCTTGAGATCTCGATGGAGGATTATTTCTTGGTTGAATTTCTTCTGGTATACTGTAAATTTCTTTAGGTTGCAAGGTGAATAAAGCATCTATCTTCGAAGAGTCCTCTCTCACTTCATTAAATAGTTCTTGTATTTCTTGATTTGAATATCCAATAGTTTGTAAATAAAAAGCTGCGCTAGATAATTGACGTTCTAATGCCGATGAACCATCATGTGATGCTCCAAATTCTTTTTCTATCTGTTCATCTGCAATTTTACTTATTTTAGCTTCTTCTATCTCTCTTAAATTTAAAGATCCTAATTGAGTAAGAATATATTGAATTTGATTAGAGGTTAGATAACTTAAATTTCCAGTAGGACTAATCATTAAAGAAACTTTTTCCATTTTTTTAAGAATATCTGTAAAATCTTGCGGAGTTCGTCCTTTTGATATTATTAAAAAATGTTCTAAGAAGTTTTTATTAAATCCTGCAATAATTTTAAGATATTCTTCATCATATTTATCTAAATGCGCATTTAGATTATTTCCCTGTAGTTCTGTTGGCAGGTTAATCTGATAAACCAATATATTATCCGTAATCATGTATATATAGTCATTTTTTTGCATGAACGTCCCGCCTTAAAACAAGTTTTACAATCAAAAAATTATATACCTAATAATAAAATATATTCCAATCTTAAATACTTTACATTAAAGTTATTTTTGATACTTTTTAGCTATTTTTCGTGCTAAGTCCATTTGTTCCTTTGTTTCTAAGGAACAAGGTCTAAGCTTTCGAATCCATTTTACTGGATCCAATCCATTTGGAATATAGTCATTATACGCAGCCCACACCACAATCATTATCCCCGTTCTTCCGCAACCTGCTACACAGTGAACCACTATTGGATCACCATTAGCTCCAAATTTGCTGGTAATTTCAAGGAATTTTTTTATTTGAGTCTCTGTGGGAGTTCCAAAATCGGGGATATTAATATGAAAATATTTAAAATAAGGAGAGATTTCTTTCTCATTGTTAAACTCAGAGCAATTTACAACAGCCTTAATTCCTTCTTGTTTGTATTTCTCAATTACTTCCTTATCTGGCCACCATGAAGCGGCCATCTCATTTTTAACTATCCATGAAAATGGAACCGCTCTATTAGGCATGCCATTTTTAGGCCAATACCATGGACGAACCATAGGATCAATATATATTAATGAATCTTTATAATCTTTCTATCGTATTAATACTTATCAAACTTTATTAAATTTAAAATTATGGTAAATAGAGAAGAATTAACAGCTTTCGATACTAGAAGATATCCTATAAGACCCCACGTTGGAGTAGGTGTATTATTAATTCGAGAAAATCAATTATTATTAGTAAAAAGAAAATATGATCCAGACGCAGGATATTGGAGTATTCCAGGAGGGCATTTAGATATTGGAGAAAAAGTTAAAAAAGCAGCAGAGAGAGAAGCATATGAGGAAACAGGTTTTAAAGTGAAAGTAACCGAATTAGCAGGAATCATTGACAAGATAATGTATGATAAGAATGATAAGATCGAATATCATTATGTATTACTTAATT
>JBHLQA010000379.1:0-3790 GCA_048885285.1 Candidatus Odinarchaeota archaeon | reverse complement strand
TCTGTATAAAACTGCCTTAACGATAAAAAAGAAAAGATTCTCATTAATTTAAAAATATTATTTTTACAAAATAAATGCAAGAGAGTATGATATTTCTGAAATTGCTAATAAATCTTTTTTCATCTAATATTTTTATCCATTACTTAGTAAAACTCTCCTAAAATGAATGATAAAAATTGAAGATTTTTTATTTTTTTGATATTTCTTCAATTTTTTATTTCCTAAATAATCGAGGTTTACTTTTAATGAATGAATAATAATGTTATTTATAGCCTTTCTGATGTTATTAATAAAGGTATTATTGAATCTAATAATAATAATCTAACTGGATAGAAATATGGACTTATTGCCTAAAGTATTCAGAACTGAAGGAAGTATTACTGAATTCGACCCAAGTAAGATTTTTGAAAGCATTATTAAAGAAACTGGTATGAGTGAGTCAGATGCGAAAAATATAACAGAATTAGTAGTAAGAAGAATAATTAGTTCTGGTATTAAATTTCTTTCAGGACCTCATATAAGAGAAATTGTTTGTTCGATACTTTCAGAACAACATTTTGAAAATGAGCGAAAATTATATACTCGAATTGGAATGCCTTTAATGGATTACGAAGAATTGTTGGAGAAAAAATCTGAAACAACATTAAATATTCAGATAAATCCGGAAAAAATCAATCACTGGTCTGCAAACCAAATAGCCGAAGAATATACTCATTTAAGAATACTTAGTAATGAAGAATCCAAAGCTCATTTGTATGGTGATATTCATATTAATGGATTAAGTTATTTTGATCTGAGACCATTTACTCAAATGTGGGATCCTAGATTAATTTTAAGCAATGGATTTCCACCCTTTAATAGTTTAAAAAATCCATTTAAACAGGAACCACCAAAAGACATTATTTCTGCTTTTTCTCAATATTTAAAATGGTTTGAAACTGTTCAGAATGAATTTTATGGTACTCAAGGATTAAATTTATTTACTCTTTTTTTAGCTCCATATATTACAAATTTATCGAAAGAAAAACTCAAGCAAGAAATTCGAAAATTAATATCTGAGCTTAATTTATTACCAATCATAACTGGACGAGATATTCCCTCAATAACTATAACTTCAAGTAATTCTATTCTTGAATCCTTTTCTAAACTTCCAACTATCAATCCTAATGACAAAATCAATGATACTTATTCAGATTATCATAATGAATGTATAAAACTATTTAAAACTCTTATATACATCTTTGGAGAAATTAGTAAGTATAATATATATTGTCCAATTACTAAATTTCAGATATTACTAACGAATAAGTTCTTTGAAGTCATAGAAATGAATCATTCTAATTTCTGGGATGATATTTATACTTTTAAAAATTTATCTTCAATCGATTTTTGTTTTGATTCATATTTTAATAAAAATCTTGAAAAGATTGCTAAAAATAGATTCTGCAATTTTGGAATTCTTCAAAACATAAGTTTAAATCTGCCAAGATATGCTTACAATAGTAAAGATGAAGATATTTTTTTAGAAGAATTGCATTCGAAAGTTAAATTATGTTCTGAAATTTTACTAAAAAAATATAAAATAATTGAAAAAAGACTAAAATTGAAACATTTACCTTGTTGTAGTAGTAATATTAATAATGAACCATTATTTAAATTGGAAAATCAAGATTTATCTTTTAGTCTAGTTGGATTGAATGAATCTATAAAAATTTTAACAAATTATGAACTCCATCAAAATTCTAATGCCGTTAAACTGGCTATGAGAATATTAAATGAACTAAATAATATTTGTAATGAATTAACAGAAACTAATAGAAAAAGTTTCGTATTAAGTGAAAACGTATCAAAAAGGGCAATAAAAAGATTTACTGAATTAGATATAAGAATTTTTAAAAAAGGGATAACACAAATTTCTAAAAATCTAAATTATGAATATACTAATTCAATTCACTTTCGTAATGAAGCTGAGATTGAATTATTCAAACGAATGGAAATCCAAGGCGTATTTCAACAATATATTAAAAATGGTGCAATTGAACATATTTCTTTATATAATCTTGAAGAAAATAATTTAACCATTCAAGAGTTTCTCAAGATAATCGGTGAGAAGTCAAGAATATCAAGTATAAATTTTTCTTCTTAAAATAGTTATATCTTTTAGATTTTTGGTAAAAAAAGTATTTAATAAGTGGGAATTATTTTGAATATATTGAAGTATTATTAAGATATTAAATGTAATTAAAATAAAGATAATATCTATAAAGATAATATCTATTTTAGATAATCTAAGATCTTTCTTATAGAATTATGGGGATTGTTTGACTAAATCAAAAGATAAGGAAAATCAGAATAAAAAGATTGAAGAAGAAACCATTAATTCTAAATCAGATATTATTAAAACAATTGTTTTAAGTATATTTGATGAAAATGGTCCAACTCCTAAAATTTTTTGGCCTCATGATCTAGATGATCAAGCAGGATTATTAATTGCTATGAAAACCATTAGTCTATTAATGGGAGACTCAACTTATCAAGACGGAACTGATATTGAAGGCGTTAATTATTTTGGAATATTACCTTTTCCAGATTTGAAATTAAACGGTTTAACATATTTTTTCTTAATTCCTGATGATAAAGCTCGGGGTAAAGCTTTAGCAGCAACAATTACTGTATTAATACAAGAAGAAAATAAAGTATTTTTCTATGAAAATATGAAATATTTAAGAATTATAATGGATAAAGCAGCAACTCTAATCCAAAATAATAAGCAACTGAGTGAACGGGAACTCATTATGGAGGAATTTCGAGAAGAAATTTTTGAATTTGCTAGTGAAGTAAAAGATCCTTTTTCTACTAAAAGGCATATCAAAATTCTTCTTGTAGGATTAGATAAAGCTGGTAAATCAAGTTTCTTATTTGGGATTAAGAGGAAATATTCTGAAATTATTAAATCAATGCCTACAAAAGGTGTCGAGAGATCCGAAGAAAGTATTTTTGAAGAACAAAATTCCCAAATTTCAGTTTGGGATTTAGGAGGACAACAACAATATCGAGAGAAATATCTTGAACAAAGTAAAATATATTTATATAATGTTGATCTTATTTTTTACTTTATTGATATTCAAGATGTTGCTAGAATTGATGAAACTATTGAATTGTTTAGGAAAATCATAAATAAACTTATAGAATTCGAAGAATTTCCACCAATTGTTGTTTGCTTAAATAAATTTGACCCAGATCTGAAAGGTTCTAAGGAAATTTTCAAAAATTTAGAAATAATCGCAGATGCTATAGAGTTAAATTCAGATAAATTCTTTATTAAAATTTTCCAGACAAGTATTTTTGACCATTGGAGTCTTATTTCAGCATACTCTTTTGGATTATCTCAATTAAGTCCTAATCGAGAATTATTTAGGAATCAATTGAAAAAATTTGCAAAAAAAACAAATTCGGAGGCTATTCTACTGTTAAATGAAAATGGGATTATCTTATCGAATTTTTCCAAAACTGATATTTCTGGACAGTTATTTGAAGTAAGTGCACCTCATTTTCAATCACTTTACAAGAACTTTAAAGAGTTTAAATTATTAGAACAAGATTTTATCATATCTTCTGGGATAACAGATAAATCTAAAAAAGTGATCTGTCTATCACCTGGCTCCATTGCGCACAAGATGTGAAAGTTCTGAAAGTCCTTGTTTGCTGTCATTTATACTTATAATATATCTTCTAATTGTGCACATTGCCTATATAGGAGAAAAAACTGTCCAGATTCTGAAAGATCAGA
>JBHLQA010000378.1:0-3793 GCA_048885285.1 Candidatus Odinarchaeota archaeon | reverse complement strand
GTCAGCTTTTCTTTTTAGTGTAGTTAATAATCAAATTATTACAATTTTTGGAGTTTTTTTTTCCTATCTCTTTTAGGACCTAGGTTATATCTATAATGTTAATATTTTGCAGGATATTTTAATATTGAAAGAAAATCAATATTTTTTACTATTTTTATATAAAAGATTACAAAAAAATCAATAATTTGTGGAGAAATTAAATTTCTGAGTTTTGTGACTTAAAACAACCATAAATTTTTCTCATCTTTAATAATATTAATACAATTAAATAAGGAAAAATCGAGATTATAAGTATGAATAGTTTTGAAAGAATTTGGACTGCATTGAATCTTAAAGAACCCGATAGAATTCCTACTCATACAATAAATATCGATGGAAATGTGGCAGATAAAATTTTAGGAAAGTCTGAAAAAACCGCTTTTGATGTCTTTGATGAGATGCACGAACAGTATCCAGATGAATGGGTTGAAAGGATTAATCAAATATTAGATGATATTGAAATCTCTGTGTTCGCAAAGACTGTGAGAGCAGGTCATAAAATAGGGTTTGATGGGGTTGGTGTTCAATATATCCCTTTTATCCTTGAAAGTCGAAGCGAGATGACCGATATTTTTGGAAAACGACATAAATTAAGAAATATAGATGGAAATCCTTATCCTGATTATTATGGTGGATATATTAAGAATCGAGAAGATTGGGAAGCATATCCTAAACCTGATTTGAAAGTAGAATATAGAAGAGCCAAGAAATTCTATAAGGGTGTTTTTAGAAAATGTCGTGATATCAAAGATGAGGTGTGTATTTTTGCTCAAAATGCCCTTACTTCAGTTTTTCCCCCTGTATGGCAGGGAATGGGAATGGCTTCATTTGCTCGTGCTCTTAAAAATGATCCTCAATTAATTGAAGAACGCTTTCGCTTTTGCACTGACTTTACCTTAACTGTTTTCAAGGCATATGCTGATTGTGGCGCTAAAATATTTCTAGAGGGTGGAGATATAGCTCAAAGAAATGGTCCAATGATTAATCCAAAATATTTCTATAAATATTTGCTTCCTTGTTATAAAGAAGTGTCTGATGCGATACATGAGTGGGGAGGTAAATATATCTTACATACTGATGGAGATATAACAGATCTTCTAGATTTTATAGTTGAATCTGGATTTGATGGTCTTCAATGTCTTGAGCCTCCGCTTGTTGATCCATTTTATGTAAAAAAAAAGGTTGGAGATAAATTATGTCTCTCTGGAAATATAGATACAAGATATATTTTAGTAGATGCATCAAAATCGGAAGTGGAACAAGCAGTAAGAGACGCAATATCCGCAATGGGTCATGGAGGTGGATTTTTAATTTCTCCTGCTAATTTTCATCCGACAATATCACCTAAACGTTTAAAATGGATGATTGGGGCGGCAAATGAATTTGGAGTATATCCCCTAAAATCCTTTTAGAGAAAGTATAGTTATTATATATTAGTAACATAAATTACTATAATAAAATCTAAAATCTAGGTAGAAAAAAATGGCTAGACCTAAAGTAGTATTACCACAAGAAGGACAATCAGTCGAAGACATCCTAAAACTAATGGAAGAAAGCCGTAAAGATGATATAAATTGGAGAGCGGGTAAAGTTTGGAGTTTAGTTTACCATGCAAACGATGAACATACCGAAATGCTTAAAAAAGCATATACAATGTTTTTCTCAAAGAATGCTTTAAGTCCAATTGCCTTTCCAAGTCTAAAGAAATTTGAAACTGAAGTAGTTTCTATGGGTATTGATTTATTTAATGGAGATAAAAGATGCTGTGGAAGCATGACTTCTGGTGGCACTGAAAGTATTTTAATGGCAATAAAAACATATAGAGATTGGGCTAAAGAGAAATTTCCTAATATTAAAAACCCTGAAATGGTATTGCCTAGTTCTGCCCATCCAGCATTTGAAAAAGGAGCTGATTATTTTAAAGTAAAATCGGTAAGAGTACCAGTAGATAAGAATAATTATCAAGCAAATGTGAAAGCTATGGAAAATGCAATTAATGATAATACAATTTTACTTATTGGCTCTGCTTGCGATTTTCCAAGAGGAGTAGTAGACCCAATAACTGAGCTAGGAATAATTGCGAAAGATCATGATCTTGGATTGCATGTTGACGGATGTTTAGGAGGATTTATGTTACCATTTGTTAAGAAATTAGGTTATGAAGTACCTGATTTTGATTTTTCTGTGCCAGGTGTCACATCTATCTCTGCTGATGTTCACAAATATGGATATGGTGCTAAAGGAGCATCTTTAATATTATATCGAAAAGAAAGAATATGGAAACATCAATTTTCTGTATATACTGATTGGTCAGGGGGGATCTATATTTCTCCATCCATGAGAGGAACTCGTCCAGGAGGAGCGATTGCTGCAGCATGGGCGGCAATAAAACATTTAGGAATGGATGGATATCTAAAATTAGCAAAAAGAGTAATGGATACATCAAAGAAATTAATTGAAGGGATTAATCAAATACCTGAGTTATACATTATCGGAAATCCAGTAATGAGTGTTTTTTCTTTTACTTCTGATAAATTTGATGTTTATTATTTAGGTGATATCTTAGATAAAAAAGGTTGGCATTTAGATCGAATCCAATTTCCAAATGCTTTACATATGATGGTCAATCCACATCATGAAGAGATTACTAATATCTTCTTGAAAGACCTTCAGGAATTAGTTAATGAAGTTCTTAATAATCCAAAAGAAACTTCTACTGGAGACGCTGCAATATATGGAATGATAGCTAGCTTACCTGATCGAGATAAAGTAAAAGAGTATGTTATAAATTTCTTAAAAAGTCAATATAAAATTAAATAAATTCAAGCCTTTTTCATATATTTTTTCTAAAAACTATATTTCCATTCTTTTTACTTTTTCAATTTATTTTTCAACAGCTTTTTTCTTTACAGTCTTTTCTTTAGTTATTGCTTTCAATGATTTCTCTAAGACTTTAAGTTTTTGTTCAACCAATTCTTTTAATTCCTTCTTTATAGGTTGGGCAGCAACAATTAACTCTCTCTTTCTTTTTTTGTATTCTTTCTGTTTTTCCTCCATTTCTTTAAGTTCTTCTTCGATTCTACTAAATTCACTACGAATGTTGGTTAATTTTGAATCAAGTTCGTTAATTTTAGGATTATGTTCACTATTAATTCTGTCTACTATATATTGTTCCTTCTTTTTTGCTGCTTCTTCAATTTTTTTAATTTCATTCATTAAAGAATTATTATCATTATCCATTATTTTTTTACACCATTTAATTCTCTTATTGAATCTTTTTATTTCCCCTTATATAAAATACTTCCTAATTTCTTATGTTAAAAACAAGTATAAAAAAAATAAAAAAATTATTGATTTGAATTAACTTTTTTTTCTTTAGGTTTGGAACTTTCATTAGAGGTTTCTTCAAATTTGGGATATATTATTAGCATAATTCCGCTCCCTATTGCTCCCCCTAATGCACCAAATAAAATACCAAAGAGTATTATTAAGATAAGAATAATAGAACCATAACCTAGACTTCCAAATATTAAACCCGCAAATTGATCCAAATTTGTATAAAAATTATTTAAAGCCATTAGATAAACCAAGTAGAAAATCCATACTAATGAAACACCAAGGGCCCCACAATAAATTCCTCGTCGCATAGTCTTATTGAATAATCCTCCTATGATACCGGGAATTATTATTAACTGCCAGATTTCTAGATATGTTAGAGCAAATGTTATAAGTCCGGTAATAATAAATGAAACTA